>JAAOYH010000061.1 GCA_018221245.1 Candidatus Woesearchaeota archaeon | reverse complement strand
GTAAGGAAGTATCTGTCTGGACCGTCCTTGGTGCTGGTGGTGGTGGCCTTCTTTTAGGTGGTGCTGTTGGAGCAATGGCAGGTGCTGCCATAGGTGGTCTTATGACTAAATATGGTCCAAAGATGGCTCAACGAATTCTTATTAATACAGCTAAAATTAAAGGAGCTATTACAGTTCCAAAGATCATGCAGATGGATCTGTCAGAGAGTGTTAAGCGAGATCTTGTGAATAGTTTTAAGTCTAGTATTCTCGTTGGATCTACTTCAGCTGACCCTGTTCATATCCCAGTAGCTCAAAGACCTAGAATGCGTGACGACATAAGATCAGCTAATTACATGACACCTCTTGAGAGAGCTCAAGCTATAACAGCACTTAATAAGAACGGTGAGATGGTACACATGCAAAAGTTTATTTCAGGTGGAAAGAAGTATGTAGACAAGCCTATGCCGACTCCTACTCCTAAGAAAACTCCAGTACCATCAAGGTCAGCAAACGATGCAGCGGAAGTAATTAGAAGAAGAAGATCGTCTGAGTTTTAAATAGCGTCATTAAACGTTCAAATAAAACATTCACATTTTATACATACCTTCAAGTCATGATATAATTTAGTTATGGGAGAGACTGGGTTCATGGATGAACTACGGGTTAATGAGAGGTTAGTAGACGTACTTCCTTACTCCCACTTTTAGTGGCCACATTTCTTTGGGGGAAATAAAAATGAATCTTGAATCAATTCTAATGATCGTATCTGTACTACTTGCTGTGTCTGAGGGTCTTGCTTTAATTCCAGCACTTGCGAGTAACTCGATTTTTCAAATGGTAATGAATGTTTTAAAGGGAGCTAAGAATCTTCTTGTTGGAAGATCTGGACCGATCTCTATTGAAAAGAAGAGAAAGAAGTAAATGATCTTAAAGATTTTACAAGCTCTCATAGCTATTCCAAAGATCGGAAAGCTTATCACTCAGCTGATGGCCTTTATTGGTGAGATGGTTGAGCGCGGTAAGGTTAAGAAGATTGAGGATGCATCTATTGCAGTGAGAAGTGCGAAGACGAAAGAGGAACGACGTGCAGCAGCTAAATTACTTAAAGACGCTATTTCTAGTTAGTCTTTTAAGCACATTATTTTTAGGTTGCAAGAACGGACCTGATATTGAAGTTTGTATTCTAAGTGGGGATGGGACTGCTGAGTGTATTGGGGCTGATGACGCTGAATATACTCGGCAGGCTCAAGAATTGGAGAACTATTTTTCTACCAACTCACATGACGCAGAGAAGTTGTTGAAGTGGTGTAGGAGGAAGAAGAGTGCGAATAACTCCAATCTTAATCATACTAACTAGTGCAATAGCATCAGTGTTTTCATTGATGGTTTATGCGAATGGAACGTTTGTAACAATAAGAGAGTATGAGCGATTAGAGCACCGGTTGATTCGAATAGAGGAGAAGCTAGATGTCCTCAGTGTCAAGCTCGCTAATTAAGAAAGAAAAAGAATCTGATATCCAAAAGGCTATCGTTCAGTACTTCAAGTGTAGAGGTATCTTTTGTTGGGTGAACAAGACACAGGGTACTTATGATGTAGCCAAGCGTACGTTTCGTAGGAACACGACTATGAAGGGTATCCCTGATATCTTGGGAGTGATGCAGGGAGGTCGGATGTTAGCGATTGAAGTTAAGTCTAAGACTGGATCACTTACTCCTGAACAGCGGAACTTTATAGAGAATGCTAATAGCTTGGGAGCTTTTTCTGGGATGTGTCGAAGCGTTAAGGATGCAGAGAAGTTACTTAACAAGTTTTTAGAGCAGTCAGAAGAAACCTAGTCGAGGCTGGTTAAGACTTCACTAGATTACGATCTCCTGACTGCAACCAACAACCCCCCACTTAACAAGTGACACTCAATGATAGTTCACCAACACACACTGTGGGATGCCACCTGTTAAAACTCTTCATCTTTAGGCATATTAATGTCTGCCCATTCCTTACCGTAGTTCTTATCTAGGTAGGTTTCTATTGTCCCGTCATAACCTTCACCGAGGCAGTGAGGACATTGTTTAATACATTCTATTTGGGTGATGAGCTTAGGACTGAATTTGAAACTCTTAATGGTTCCAGATCCTTTGCAGTGTCTACAAGATCCCCAACGTTCAGTCATTGTGTTTCTTCCTGGGATCTCTTTTGTCTAAGATCTCTTGTTTAACAAATAGTTCCGGATGTTTGATCTTATCGGATTCTCTCATTTCCCTAAGTTCTTTAAGCTGTTTCTTTCTTTTTTTCTTATTCATCAGCTAAAGAAGTTTTGTTCAGCTGATGAGTTAGAGCCAGATGCTTTAGTGATCTGATAAGCTTGCACTGCACCAATGAGTTCAATAGATCTATCGTTCTTCTTAGGTTGAGAGTCTAGCCAATTAGCGTATTCGACTATCTCTGGACAATCTTGAATACGTTTTCCTTTATGTTTACCAAAAGAGATCATGAACTCACCTGGGTTACCATGCATGCTGTCATTACCCATGTTAGGCATCTCTCTAGGCGTTTCGTTGATCTGATCAAGGCGTTGGTCCATTTGGTCAGGGAAAACGTTCTGTGGTGGACGTGGGGCTGTCTTAACGGGTGCTGTGTAAGTGGCGGAGTGAGCATCATCATCCACATCGGCAATACTGAGTCCAACGATTGCGGCTAGTGTGTACCGCTCTGCGTAAGTAAGTGCAGAACCAGCAGCTTGAGGATCCATCTTTGAGAGAGGTAGTTTGAATGAGCTTTTCATCCACTGACCTGATTTGGCGTGAACGATCAGAGTTGTCACACCAACCATTAGCTTACCACCCGGAGATACTTCACTTATTGGATGTTGGGTATGAACGAGTCCGTTATTAGCGAAGGGTTTACGGATAGCAGTTTGGATTTGTTTAAGAGTCGCATATCGATAATTCAAGAAGTCGTTTGTTTTACCTCGGTCTACATCTTCGAACTCAATTTGAGCTAAGGCCATGCTGCTAAAGAGTGCGTCTATTTTCGGGGATAGTTCGAGATCATTTGTGTTGGTTTCCATTGATTACTCACTTTCTAGTCTCGTTGTATAGATAGGTGTAAGTTCGATCAAGTAAACAATAAACAGCAGTAGTTAGGAATGTTAAGCGAAGTTAATGGCTTGGTTTAGGATCATGAAAGTCGACGTCGTAGTTCTGAGGTTCAACGTAGCTACTGTGTTTGTCACCAGATTCTACCTTGATGACTATTCTTTGAGGAGAGTATCTTCCTGTACTGGGTCCGACGAGATAATCGAGGTCATTTAGGAGACTACAAAATAGTTGTACCTCTGATTGATCTTCAGCACCGTATGAGAGGCTAGTCTCAGTCTCACCGTCATTAGCCTTAAGAGTCCACCCGTTCTCAGTTCTTTCTGCGTAAGCTTTGACTGGTTGAGGTTTGTAGACTTTAGCTTCTTCGAGTTGTTCCTTAAGCGCAGCTACTTCTTGTTCTAGTTCAGTAATCGTTTTGTGTAATGACATGTCAAACAGGTTAACACAGGTACTAATATGCTCCACAGTCATTCTCCGGTCTAAGAACACGGATATCGATTGATTCATTATTCTCTTTCGACGAGAGGGGACCGAACGATCCTTCAATGAACTCTAGCATTTCAGCGAACGCAGCAACTTCGGACATGTTTTCACACCCACGATAGCAGCCTTTATAAGATCCGGAATCGTCATCGACAGTAAGCAACCATCCATTTGTGATCTCTTCAACGGTAATTGTTGTGGGCTTGGACTTACTAGGTTTAGTTTTGTTGAGCTTAGTTTCAATGATGATTAGATCTCGTTCAAGATCGGTAATCACATTTCGAAGTTCTTCAATCTCTTTACCTGTTTCAAAGTTAGTTTTATATGGAGTCACTTTGTTCTTCCTTATTCGTAAGTTTGTCATGGGTTTGTGTGAAGTGGTGCAGTACGTTATGGAAGAGTTCAATAAAGGATTGTGCTCGAGAGATGGAGTTATTGGTTTCGAATGTCTGAAGTTCGTCACCATCATGAATCTTGAGAGTCCACCCATGATTTAATTCTTGAACAGAGTATTGGATTTTCATCTTACGACTCTTCTTTTGTGGCTTGCCTCCCATCGTAAGAATAGTTCGTTCCATATCCATGATTAACTCTTTAAGAGTATCTATCCTGTTTTGTGGGTCTGGGTGTTCTGGTAGTGATGACATGCGCCAGTTACTAGCAGTGCTTAGCGTAGATTAAAAGGAAAACATTATTAATGTGCTTTATCATTGTTAAGTTCTTTCAACCTTTTGTATTCCTTCCAAACACGTTCAAAGACCTCTCGTCCCCAGATACCAATACGTCGTTTGAACTCGTCAGAGTTTGTTTGGTCGTTCTCGAACTGTTCAATGATCCACCACTTTGCAAGGAAAGCGTCTTGATGTTCTGAGACGTAGTACTTCTCAGCGCGTAGATCCCAAGGTTTAATACCACCAGGTAATCCGTTGTCATCGAAGGTGTACTTCTCTCTCTTGAAAGAACCAGCTTGGCAAACAGTACAGTAGAACACTGTACAACATTCGTTTAAGCTTTTAGCGTTTGCAAAGACAAGTCCATCGTTACAAGCACATGACCTCATTGCAGATCCCGCAACTTCTCCATCACGATGGATATGTTTGCTTTATCAAGCTCCTTAATTCTTTGAACACCGAACTTGTTAAGGAAGTTAACTCTCTGATCCTTGCTTAACTCTAATTCATTAAAAGCGTTGAACACCTTCATTCTCTGACGAATTGTTAGGTCTCGTCTTGTGTAGTGTTGTTCGTTGAAGTTCTCCATCGTTGTCCCCCCTGAGACTGTTATTTAGATATTGTTTCTTTCTTTAATCTCGTCATAAGAAACTCGAAGTCACTCATCCTAATAGACTTAACTGATTTAACACTGACTACTGACTGTAAGAACTCTACTCGTTCTAAGAGACTGAATTTGTTACTATTAAAGATCTTGTTTATTTTGAATATCTCGTTGTGAGTAACTAACAGATTCTTACCCTTCGCCAGCTTCTTCTCTTTAGGCTTGTGAGGGTAGTGGAAAGGCATGGATGGATTAGGGTGCACTCTAACTGTTCGGATGATTTTCTTTCCCCATGTATCCTTGCCGAGGCAGACTTTGTCTGTTCCTTTCTTGCTACCACCGTCATTGCCGGAGTCTCTTGGTTTCTTATTTAGCTTGTGCTTGTTCTCTGCGAGCCACTGGCTGGATCCGATTGTGCTAGCCGTTTTTTTAGTACGAACTTTGCGTGGAGTTCTTCTTTTAACTGGGTGCTTTTCGGCGATCACAGGTAGTGGAGCTGGGATATCCTTAACTACGCACTCCTTACAAATCTTTAATTCGTAGTTCAAATCGTTCTTTCTAATACGAACGTCTTGGCATCTTAGACAGATCTGGAAAGCGACTGAGCATTTCTTAGGAGGGTTTTTGAGTGGCTCCTTTGACCGAGCTTTTCGAGGTATTTTTTTACCATTAGTTCTGAATCTAAATTCCATAACCGAAGACATTGTTACGATCTCCTTCTGGGTTGTTTTCGACGCAACTACACCAATCATGCCCAGAGAAAAACTTGCGTCAATCACTGTGAGCATGCGGTGTCTTACAAAAATGCAATCTAGTCCGCGGTATGCAGATAATACCTCTATGCACCATCTTGTTATCCAGGCGGCCCGATAGACTAAATTTTAACTAAACTTTAAGGTTGGAAATTTTATCTCGGAGTGAGACAAAAGATTTCTCTCTTATTTAGTATCTAAGAGTGAAGGTAGCCTCATTAACCGTTAATCCGCAAGGAAAGATGTTAGTGGAGCTACCTTTTTTGGTTTTATAACGGTGAGTTAAGTGACGGTGTGAGTATAAGCAGCGTCCTAAGTTAAGAGTACTTCTGCTCAAGATCATTACAAGTCTTACACCTCGGATGAGGATCACCTGCTACATCTACTACTAAGTCGTAGTCATCACTCTGAAATACAATGTCCCCACATCCCATACATAGTTCAGCCAATATATTCGTTCCTTCAAAGTCTTCATATTCCACGTTGGTAAAAAGTATAAACACTTTGGGTCTAAACACTATTAAGAATTGTTAGCTCTATTTAGGCTGCACGCTTTTTGACTGTGATCTCGATGTAAATGGTTGTTCGACTACATTTGTCAACTGCTTCCTCACCGACCTCTAAGATCAAAGCCTTGCGATCCAATGATCTCCGGCTCTTCTGGGTTGAGACAATCGTGATTCCTGCGCCCTTAGGTTCATACGTTCGGTTAGCTGTGATCTCCGATTTGAAGAAAGCCTTAAGCTTTGCTTCCTCACCAGCCAACTCCCTACGGAGCTCTATTACCTGGGACAACCTCTTCGCTTTATCGTACTTGTTCATATAACAAGTATGACTTACTTAGTCATAATAGTCAAGTTAAACACTCAAGTACTGGTATTGCCATAATCATGATTTAAGCAATAAACACATGGAGAGATAAAGCAACACGGCGCATATCCTTTTCTCTCCAACTCTAATCAAACACAGACACACTAGGCTATGTTGCGTGTTATAAACAACACATGTCAATTAATAACGCGTGTTATAAAAGACACAGCTGCAGTGGGCTATAATAATAACGACAAACCTAAACAATCAAGTGTCTCTAGGAGTCTATGTGGTGCGTTATAGTTGACAAGACGCTAAATCACCGAGATGTTTCAATAATGAAAAAACTTATTCTTATTCCACTACTACTCTTAATCGCCGGTTGTTCTGAAGATGCTAAGAAACCTTCAATAGGTGAATCTATCCTCTGTCCAATAGCTCACTCTATGCTTTGGAAAGCTGGAGGAGCTGTTGCTCAAGAACTACAATGTGAAGCTCCTGAGATGATCGTGGCTGATATGAAAATTATCTTGAGTGAGAAACTAAAGGTCTGCTCATCCGTCTCTCTCAAAGCCTCTCTAGACATGGGAATCCTTTGTGGATCTATCCTAAACACTCTCATCGATTCTGCTACAGCTACTGCTATCCCACCTAAATGGCAGTGCTCTGCTCAAAACGTTAAAGATAAGATCGGTACTCTAGTATCAAAGGTCTGTGGTCGATTCTGATTAAGCTTAGTAAAAAGAAAGATATCAAAGTCTCTCTTAACTTCAGAAGCAACGAATTAGCATGTAGATGTGGAAACTGTCCTGATGAGTTCCATTACTCACTTGATGCTATTAATGTACTACAGCGCATTAGAGATAAGACTGGAGCACCTATCCACGTTACCTCTGCTTACAGATGCCCTGCTCACAACAAAGCTATTGGTGGAGTAAAGAACTCTCAACACGTTAAAGGAAAAGCATTTGACATAGTTAGTCGTGTTCTCACTCCGTCAGTACTACATAAAGTAGGAACTAAGATCCTAGATCAGCAGTGGGGAATCAATAAGGGTGGACGTGGGAAGTATAAGACCTTCGTACATCTAGACGTAAGACCAAGGCGAGCTGAGTGGAAAGGCTAGTCATGGTACTATTGAGACATGCAGCTACCAACCCCAAGGCAGTATAAGAAGACCTTTCACATCGGGGATAACGAGTGGTCACTCAAGTTTAAAAGGAAGATGCAGTTCCCAGATACTCATGGCCTCATGGATCCTGAAACTCACACCATCTACATCAAACAAGGACTCACTCACGGAGAAACCTTCTACGTGTTCATTCATGAAGTAGTCCATGCTATCGAAGTAGAATACGATCTCTACCTATCAGAGTCTCAAGTTCTCAAGCTAGAGAAGGGTCTTGGAGATTTCGTACTAACCAATGTATGATTATTAAAACACTTTAAGGGGATTAAATAATTATGGCTGAATCAAGTAATACAGGAGCACTTCCTTCCGGATACGGTTCTGGTAAAGGATCTAAAATCACTGATGCTAAAGGTGGCGGTAAGATCGACGTAAGTAAAAAAGGTGTAAGTGAACTAGGTAAAGCTATGTCTCGTAACCCTTTTGACAAGAACAATGCAGCAGGTAAAGATCCGAAAGTGACAAACAAGTAATGGCAAAATCAAAAGAAGCCGCAATGGTTGCGTCTGAAATGGCATCTAAGCGTGCAAAAAACAAAAGATTACGTGGAGAGTCTGGAGCTGCAATCAGTGCTTCAGAAAGAGAAGTAGCTGATCGACCAGCTAAGAAGAAAATGAACGCTCTTCTTAAACGGTTCAGAGATAAAGTTGGTGGAGCAGCTAGCGCTAAAGAACGTAAGTTATTCGTTATGGATGAACTAAGGAAGTCATCGGGAGCTGCAGTCAGTAAATCAGAAATTAACGCAGCTTTAAAGCAACTCAAGTAATGACTTCGAATCCATCTAAAAATAACGTAGTAAAGTTACTACAACGTTCTAAGGTGGGAAAAGTACTACAAGAGTTTAAAGGACGTCTTAAGTTATCAGCTGGTGATAAGTTCAAGAATAAGAAACAAGCTGTCGCTAACGCTTTAATTGAGGCTCGGAAGCTAGAAGCCTAATCAAAGACCTAGCGAGTACAATCGCATTTAAATAATGCTCTCCTATTACCTTTTGTGATGGTAAAGGCTTACCCCTTAAGTCATCAAAGCAAAACTCATCACCATAACAATTAGTCCAGTCATATGGATACGTCTTAAGATAATCACAATGACGGATCATAATAGCTTTCATTGGATCACTATTCTTATGAACACTAAGAACTAATCTCCTTTGTTCACTGCTAACTAATCCACATTCATCCATTAACGCTGTGAAGTAAGGATTCGTAAATACCTTTGATTGATTAAACACAAACCTCATTGATCTACCGTAAAGACTTCTTAACCATTCGTTGTCTGTAGACTGATACATAGTCCATAATCCAAACATCGCAGTATGATCGATATAGTAATTCCTACCCTTGAAGTAGGTAATGGGAGCAATGAGTAATGCACCATGAGTAATTAAGATTCTTCCAATGTAAGACCTATACTTACTCTCACCACTTAATCGATCTGCTACATGTAAAAGACTTAAGATATAAATAGCGTCAAAGCCTGTAGAGATCAGACGACACTTTGATGAACTATCAGCTAACTCAAAGTCATTCTCTATTAGCTTATCCACCCCATTTAAATAGCTCTTCTTTAAGAGACCACTTATGATTAACCCCTGTCTCATTGCACTCGTTATTCCAAAAGCTATACTCATTGGGACTGCAGGAGGACACGGCTTGTCATCAAACAACGGTGGATTAAGTCTGCTAAACCCACGCTTAAAATCTCCTTGGATAATATAATTCACCATCCCATCAATGAGGTCTTGAGTAGGATGTGCCCACATTGCAGTTCCGTGTCTTAAGCATTGATGATCAGACACAGGCTTTTGCTCGTGTGCCCTTGCTAGATACAAGGAGCCTTTAATACTCCTCGAATCACCGATGTACACATGGTTATACAAAAGTTCCTTGAGATGGACATAAGACTGCTTAAGCTTAAATCCAGTAGGCTTACCAGCAGATACATCATACTTCCTCCAGTTCATTCTGATCTTAAACCTATGATATGATGCAACAATAATGATGCCTATCACCTTTACGGGAATAAGCACGAAATGCGATATAGCTTGAATTAAGTAAATCATTAGTTAAATTTAATCTTTATGAAGTTAAAATCACAAGACGAAATTAGAGCATTGACCATTCAGATATTATCCCGAATGCAAAAGACTTATAACGCTGACTTCCCTCCTGCTAAAATAGCTGAGATCGCTTTGGAAATAGCTGAGGATAAAGTGTGCGATGATATCTATAACCAGATCAAAGACTTAGACGTAAACACTCTCATTCAATTAGCGGGTGATCTCACTCAAATGCATGAAGCAACTATGGAAGTTAAGAAGCCTAAAACTAAACAAAGTCGTAGATCTAAAAAAACAGTCTTAGGTAATACTACTCATTAATGGATGATAGCCCACAAAAACTAAGAGCCAAGATAATGTACTTTGAGTACAAAGGAGCTGGTGAAATACACACAGCTGTTGGAGTAACCTTTCGCTCTGTTAACAGATGGATGGTTGAGTGGAGAGAAGAAAGAGCTGCTCAAACAAACGCTCTCGTTAATGCTATTCGAGATAAGAATACAATGGCTATCTCTGACCTCTTCTCATCAGGTGTTCCAATGCTCATTGAATGCCTAAAGAAGATAGGAGAAAGAGTAGAACCTCTTACTCTTAAAGAAGCTAAAGATTTAACTGATATACTATGTGCCTTCGATAAAATCCAAAGGCTAGATGTTGGGAAGCCAACTGAGATTATACAAGACAGTAAAAATGAGTTCAGTATTGAAGAACTTAAAAAGGCAGTCATGGAAGATCCATTCATTGAAATCAAAGGGGGAGAAGATGGAAGAGATAGAAGTGAAACAAGACGAGATAGACTCATTGAGGAAGAAACTTAAAGAAGCTAATGACCAGATTATGGAACTTGGTGGAGAACTAGCTACTTTAAAGGGTAAAATGGACGAACTACTCACCGAGAGAAACGTTGCTCTCATTGAAAGAAATACTCTCTTAGAAGTCATTAAACAGTTAGCACCAAACTATGCAAAACAAGAGTCTCCAGAAGTATCAAACGATAACAAAGGGCCTGCATGAAACTTGGACTCCTCACGCTGGACAAGTAAGAGTAGGACAAGCGCTCTTTAGTAGAAACTGTAAGGAGATCTTTGTACAAGCAGCTAGGAACTGGGGAAAGACTGAGCTCGTTTCCTATTGTCTATGGAGATACGCTAACCTTCATCCAGACTCAGAGAACTATTACTTTTCTCCTTACATGAAGCAATCAAGAGAGATCTTGTGGGCTTCATACAGACTTCAACAGTTCGGTCCAAAGGATTGGATTAAGTCCATTAACAATACTGAGATGAGGGTTACATTTACTAACGGTGCCTTCATCAAGCTAGATGGTTCAGATAACGTTGATGCTTACCGAGGAGTTAAACCTAAAGGTCTTATCGTATTCGATGAGTTTAAAGACTTTAGACCTGAGTTCTATGAAGCATTCGAACCAAACAGGATCGCTCATAACTGTCCCATCATCATTATCGGAACTCCTCCAGATAGAGAGTGTCAATTCCTAACCGTTGCTAATGAATTCAAAGAAGCAGATCATAAAGAATTCTTTCACGCTGCCTCGTATGAAAACCCACACATCGATAGAAGATGGTTAGACGAACAAAAGAGAACTCTCATTCAACGTGGAGAAACTGACGTATGGGAAAGAGAATACGAAGCTAAGTACGTTCCTGGCGGTGTATCTAAGATATTCCCAATGCTTACTAAAGATGTTGTTGTGAGTCATGCTGATATAATGCACGACATTAAAAGAGATATGAAGAAGCTCCATTGGTATCTAGGAGCAGATCCCGCTGCTGCTACAACGTTCGCAATCATCTTCGCTGCCATTAATCCTTACGATAAGAAGATCTATATCTTAGATGAGATCTACGAATCAGAACAATCAAAGATGAGTGTGGATCAGATAGGTCGAAGGATCATTGAGAAGAGAAACGAATTATGGGCATACTCAGACTGGACGCAGCTATACGACGAAGCTGCTACCTGGTTTAAGAACGAAATGCTAGATCGTTTTCAAGAGTATTATCAACCTACATCAAAGGCTCATAACAAGAAGGATCATGGTCTATCTCTCATTAAAGACATACTCCTTGGTGGACATATGGTCATCTCAGATAGGTGTGTACAACTCTTCAAAGAGCTGGATAACTACTACAAAGACAAGTCTGGTAAGATACCTAAAATAAACGATCATGGAATTGACGATCTGAGATACATACTCGGTGCTTCTTATTACGAACTCAATCCTTCTTTCGAATACAAAGAAAAGGAAGATGAAGGTTATAGATCATCTAGAATATCTGATGACTTTCCTGGGTTAGATGACGTAGGAGATACAGCACCTGAACAATGGGAGAACGACCAATGGATATAATGGCTGCTAACTTTGTAAATGTGATGTTCCTAATCGGGTTATCATATTTGTTGATTATTCTGCTATGCACAGCGATAGTTAAGCTATGGATAGAATTAAAAGCGATGCAGGCCTCAACGCATCAAATCACTTATTTGAATCCTATGGACAAGAGTAAAGACGAGTTTCAAAAGCTCACTAAGAAGCAAGAAAAAGATCTTACTAGCAGGTTATTCGATAATATCAACTAGTGACCTTTGGGGGAACGGATGACAAGACAAGGGACTGAATTTTTTGACAGCATGAGCGACGACACTGAGTTTGCTCGTCCCACTAAACCTATCTGGTCAATCGGTGTTGATAACAAAGAGAATCAAAAGAAAGTCTTAGACTGGTTAAGAGGAGAGAAGATCTTCCTTACTACTGAAGTAGATGACAGGCTTAGACAAGTAAGAAGAAACGTAGCCCTTTACAGAGGTATCCAATTTGAGTCCCAAGAGACAAGACGGGATATCAGAGACAGAACTGCAGACAGATCAAGATCAGTTAAGAAGATCGTAGTCAATAACCTCTATGACCTTACTCAAAACAGAGTAAGCAGAATCATTAAGTTTAAACCTGCAGTTGCTATTTTACCCACTAACAATGAGTTCGAAGATGAAGCCTCTGCTAGTGCCACTAAGGCCTTACTAGACCACATTTGGTACACCAAGAAGTTCGAAGGCAAGCTCACTCCTGAGATAGCTAGGAACTCTCAGATCATGGGTGAGTCATACCTATGGATTACTTGGGATCCTCGTTTAGGTGACCTGCATCCTGATTCTCCTAAAGACGGTGAGAAAGTTCCATTACTAGATTCTAACGGGAAACCTCAAAAGGATGAGACTGGGAAACCAGTAGTCATTAAAGAACCTCTCAAAGTTGGAGACGTTAAATACGAAGTAGTCCTAAGCTCTGACATCTTCATGCAAAAGAAGACTCAGTTCGATGATGTGGATTATGTCTTCAGACGTAAGATCATGAGTGTCGAAGCTCTAAGACTTAAGTATCCAGATAAAGCTGAAGAGATTACATCTGATGACCTAGATCAAGTTTATGACTTCGAGAACATGGAGCTAAACGGACTCATCAATGAAGTTGCTGTCTGGGAGTTCTGGCATAAGAAGACTCCTGAAATGCCCCAAGGACGATTCATTGAATTCACAAACGAAGTCATCCTTACAAACATAGAACATCCTTTCTCTCATGGAGAGTTTCCTTTCGAAAGATTCACTGACATTGATCTACCAGGTCAAACATATGGAGTGAGCTTCTTTGAAACAGTTAAACAACTTACCGCTACTTATAACAACGTCATCAATATGATCTTAAGGAATGAGTATCTAACTTCGCATCCTAAATGGATGGTTCCAGCTGGGTCCACATCTCTTACATCTTTAGGCAATGACATCACCATTGTGCAGTACAAAGGTGGTGTGCCACCCCAGTTGGTTCAGTCTAACCCTACATCTCCTGAATTATTTAAGATGCTAGATCTAGTTAAACAAGACTTCCAACAGATCTCAGGTGTCTTTGATATCTCTCGTGGCCAAACACCAGCAGGTGTTAAGTCTGGTATCGCTTTACAATTCCTTGCAGAGCAAGAGTCAGAGCGGTTTAACGAACAAATCTTAAAGTGGAATCAGTTCATTAAAGGGGTGGCTATTAAGACACTCGCTGTTGCTGGTGATTACTACGACGTCACTGATGGAAGAATGATTCGGTTATTAGGAAAGAACGATAAGTGGAAGACTGTCTTCTTTGATTCCGATAACCTCTCTAAGCCTTATGACATTAGAGTACAAAACTCTTCTTCACTTCCTCAGTCTAAAGCTGCAAGAATCCAAACAATCATTGATCTTAATAAAGAGTTCCCAACTATGTTCACTAACGAACAAGTCATTGACATGGTTGAGTTCGGACAGTCAGACAAATACATCGATATGGCTACTGCTGCTGTTAAGTCTGCTGAAGCTGAGAACCAAATGATTATCCATGAGTCCGGTGAGTCTATGCCTGCTGAGTATGAAGATCACATCATGCATTGGAATATTCATATGCGTGCTGTTCAAGAGTATTCATTCAAAGAACAAACTCCCGTTAAACAGCAACAAACTTTAAAAGATCACATACTCGTTCATGAGAGCATGATGGTTGAACAAGCTAAGAAGAATCCTGCAATGTTACAAGCATTAGCGGAGATTAAGATGTTCCCTGTATTCTTTCAATCAGCTCCCGCTGAAGCAGAAGCAGCAGAAGAAGAGCTTGAGAATCAACCAAAGCCTGACGTTAATATAGACGTACAAGCAGGGGCATTCCCTCCAGAGCAACAAGTTCCAGTTGAAGGATTAGAACAACAACAAGAAGTAAACGTTCCACAACCACCGATTGAACCCACTGGTGACGTAGCGATCCCTGAACCAGGGCCTATTGAACCAACAAGTTCCGTCTAAAGTGAATACGGAGTCTATATGGCAGAAGCACCAGTAAACGAACAAACAGTAGATGTACCTGAGCCTATTGTGCAATCAGGTGGAGACACTCTAACAACCTTCGATGATCTAGAAGTACAACATGAAGCAGCAGTCAGAGATGAACAACTCGCAGTTAGAAAAGAAGAAATCGAAGGAAAGCCTACCGTTGATGACAAGGTGGCTGAAGAAGTTCAAGATCCTAAAGAGGAGCCTGAGCTTCAAGCTAAGGAAGAAGTCACTGATGCTGCAAGAGATGCTGCGTTAGAACTAAAAGAATCCCTTAAACCCGAAAAGATTAAAACATACAAACTTAAGTCTGGAGACGATGAAGTCTCCTTACGTGCTGATACTCAAGTAGAGGTCGTCGTAAGCGGTAAACAACAGACAGTTAAGTATCAAGATTTAGTTGATAACTACTCCGGTGCTACGCATCTGAGACAAGAGTTATCGAAGCTAAGGCAAGAGCAGCATACCTTCGAACAAGATCGTGGTGATCTCCAAGGTGCAATCAATGACATCTATGACAAGATAGTGGTTAAGAAAGATCCGGAAGCAGGCCTAGGTTATCTAGCTGAAATTCTTGGTGCTAACCCTGTTGAAGTCATCAATGACATTCGTATGCAAATGGAACCCATCATTTCAGAAAGGGCAGCAATGTCACCTGAACAGATCGAGGTCATGGATATGCAGCAACAAATGTCTCTCATGAAAAAGAGAGAAGAAACCTTCAATCAGAAAACCGCTAGCCAAGCTCAAGCAAGAGACCTAGAGGAAAGAACGTTTGGGGTTCTAGATAGTTCTGGACTAAGTAAAGAGAAGTTCGCTGAATACTATAACGAACTCGCTGACTCTGGAGACGTTACTCTAGAAGACATTACTCCTGAATTCATTGGGTATTATCATGAAGATATCCAAGCAAGGGATTCACTAGGAACAATGTTATCTGAAGTAAGTCCAGGTATTGGTGGGGAAGCTATGGATTCTGCAGTCGATCATTTAAGACAGGTGATGTTGGATCCAAGGAATTCCGATCTAACAGTGACTGACATGAGAGATATAGCAGTTGAAGTATTTGGTTCTAAGGCTTCACAAAACTTAACCAGGAAACTAGAAAAATCTATGCCGGCTCAGACGAATCGTGGAGCTCCTGCAAAGGTAGCTAACGAGGATCTCTGGTCATTTGATCAAATTTAAATAGTCTAGGAGGACTATAACAATGGCTAATTTCAATCTAACTGATGCAACAAACCTATTTAAGATTAAATACGGTAAGTTGTCTGACAACACATACAATAGTGCAAACGTACTTTTGGGACGAGTAAAGAAAGACTTCACCTTCACAGGCCGTCAACTCTTTGTTCCAGTTCCTCAATCTTTCGCTGGTGGTGTAGGTTCTGGATCTCTTCCAGCATCTAACGTTGCTAACTATGAAGATGCAATCATTCTTGCCAAGAAGGTTTATGCAACTACTGAAATCGATCGTGAAGCAATCAAAGCTTCTATGAACGATGAAGGTGCATTCGTTCGTGGAACTAAAGAAGTTGTTAAAAAAGCTGTCGAGTCTTACATGAGAAACATGTCTCGTATCCTTTTCAACGATGGAACTGGATCTTTGGCTGCAGGTGATGCTTCAACTACCGTAACTGGACTCGGTACTTCAGGATCTCCTTATATCGTTGTTCTTGCTTCTGACACTAAAGATGCAAACATTGAAGAAAAAGACTTCGTCAACTATGACGCTGAAACTACTAACCTAGAGGTTGTTGCTTATGTTCCGTCTTCTAAAACGATTAGCTTGGTTGGGACTTCTGTTGGACTAGCTGCTCTTACCGGAGTAGGACCAGTTCTTGCTAGTGTTTTCCTTCACATGCAAGGTTCTAAAGACAATGATCCTGAAGGTTTAAAAGGTGTCCTAGACGCTACTTCTGGTTCTAAGTACAGTGTGCCTATCGCTCGACGTTGGCAAGCTCAACAAAAAGCAGCCGGCGGTGCTGGGCTTACAACTGACCTCATGAACGAAGTTATGTTGGATGTTCAACAAGCTTCCGGAAAAGTGCCTAACATGATCATCACTTCTTTCACTCAATACCGTAAGTTGTTGAATCTTCTTGAAGATCAAAAACAATATGTCATTGAGCCAAGATCTCAAGATCTTAAAGGTAAAGTAGCCTTCAAAGGTATCGAATATATGTCCGCAGCTGGTGCAATTGGTGTCTTCCCAGAACGATTCTGTGAAGATGACAGAATGTACTTCTTGAATGACAACTGGATTACTATTCATCACCGTCCTGACTTCGGTTGGTTCGAAGATGATGGAACAGTTTTCCTTCGTAAGTCTGATGACGATGCTTATAACGCTCGTTACGGCGGGTACTTACAAGTATATGTTGTACCTTCTTTTCACGGTGTTCTAACTGGTCTAGCGACTTAAGTTAGCGTTTAAAAAAAGAGAGAGGGGAGTAGCTTTTACGACTCCTATTCCCCTCTTTTTTAATCAAGGTTACCGTGTACCTTAAACACGAGAGAGGACGATAATATGTGGGGAATTGGTAAATTAATGAGATCAGCTAAATCTTCTCAACGACTTGTTGAAGTGATGGCTGCTGAAATTGATGAGAACTCTGGAACTCCTATCTTTGTATCTGGTGGACAAGACTTCACCATTACTGACACTGGTGTTGGAGATTACCTTTTAACTTTCAGTCGTGTTCCGCCTAGTCGGATCATGTCTGTTCAAGTTACTCCGAAAGCCGCTGCTGGAGACGTTATTGCGTCTGTTGGAGCTGTGAGTGCTACTTCTGTTCAAATCCTTTTGTGGGATGGAACTGATGGTACTACTGCTAAAGATGCAGACTGCTATGTTTCCATGGTTGTCTCTCACGCTGCAGACGAGATCTAATTTCGATGGGGGGTCATCGTGCCCCCTATCTTTTATAAGGAAAAGACAATGGCAAGTACTTCATTGGTAAGCTTCTTAAGTGAAGCATTAACAGCATCAAAGACTACAGCTAAGATTAGTCTTGGACCCAGGCAAAAAGCATTCATTGGTTGGTTAGACATCAGTGCAAACGATGGTTCAACTACAGTAGACGCTAAGATCCAGCACTCTCCTGACGGAACAAATTGGGTAGATCTTGCTACATTTACTCAAGTAGTTAACTTAACAGGTCAAGAAGCTCTTCAGATTACTGATAGTATCTTCGTGAATGTAAGATCTGTAGTAACTCTAGCGGGTACTCCATCAGCTACAGTTAAAGTACAACTTTGGTCAGATGACGATAAGTAATGGCTAGAATAGACATATACCCTCAAACGACGTCACAACCTAATGAAGCAAGGTTAGTTACTGGTTCTGAGTATTTGACGGCTAGTAAAGTAGCACTCGATGTAACTCCTGTTTTGTTTTCACAACAAGACTTAACGTTCCAAGTAGGGCTGTCTATGTCTGCAAACGTTGAGTCTAATGTTTGGGACGTAACAGGTTTTAGTAGCGGGTCCTTTCAAGTTATTTGGTCTTCTGCAACTGCTTCTGGAACTCTTAATGCGACTATGATTTTAGAGGGATCTGTTGACCAATCGAACTGGTCGGACATAGGTGGAAACTTCGGCGGAACGATTATTAGATCTTTAACTGATGATGATCAAATATGGGAGTTTACTTCTTTACCTATTCCGTACATACGACTTGCTTATACATCTAACAACTTTACAGGTGGTACCATAACCATAAAGGTTTCTGGAAAATGACAAGAAGAACTATAATTTTACCGTTTCAAGGTACTTCAGAGTTTGATCGTTCGGCAAGTATACCTCCACCAGGAGTACCTGTCTTAGATAGCGTAACTCCTGCGGATCAAGCGAACACTATTGTTTGGGATGACGTCTCTGGAACTACAAATTATAATGTTTATTTTAACACTACTGGTTCAGTTACCGACACAGACACTAAGTTAGTAGTTGGGGATGTAACGAGCTTCGTTCATTCAGGACTAACAAATGGAGTTACCTATTTTTACCGAGTTCAGTCAGAAGGTTTTGGAGGTTTATCTGGATTATCTAATGAAGATAGCGGAGTCCCTGACTCTTTCGTTAATCAGTTTTCTCTTTTATTTGATGGAGTAAACGAGTTCGTAGATTTTGGAGATAACCATAACTACGAAAGGACAGTGCAATGGTCTTTTTCTGCTTGGGTAAGGCCTAATAACTTATCATCAAGGAAGACTATCTGGGCGAAAGTATCAAATGATGCAAACGTTTTTGGGTGGGGATTCTATATAGAAACAAGTGGAAAGTTTTTTGCACAAGTAAGGAGTTCTGGAACACTTAGGTCTCACCTCTCAACAGCTGCTGGGTTTTCTCCACTTACATGGACACATCTATGTATTACTTATAGTGGTGCATCCAATATGAACGGATTTAAGGTCTATTTCAATGGAGCACTTGATAGCACTGGGGCCTCCGGGTCCTTGGCAAACACATTGATAACAACGGATCCTTCTAGAATTGCAGTTAGGAATACAGCGTTTAACTTTGTAGGAAACACAGAAGAGGTTTCCTTTTGGGGAGTAGAACTAGACTCTACAGAGGTAAGTGAAATTTATAACTCTGGTCTGCCAACTGATATATCTCAACACAGTCAATTTGCAAATAATGATAGCTGGTACAGAATGGGAGATGGCGACACTTTCCCAACCATTACTGATAATGGGAACGATAGCGTTGATGGGACCATGACAAATATGGAATCTGGAGATATCGATGGGACGGTTCCGACATGATTAAGTTTGTAGATGGTACCGCATACGTTCTAATTCCTTATCTCTCTGTCACTCAAGAGATGATTAACAGGTCCACTTCAAGACGACTTATTGACGCTAGAATAAGTAATGAGCCAGTTGATGTTGATAGAATTGTCTTGTTTCAAGTAGATGAACCTATACCTGATATCTTCGTAGGATATCTTTGGTATACGAAGGAAGAGATTATTGAAGAACTTGAGGATCCACGATGGGGCTAGCCAAAAAGACTAAGATTAAAGGTGACGACTCATCTAAGAAGGTTAAAGACGAGTTATCAAACGATTTACTAGAGGCATTGTCTGAAAATGATTCGATAGCATCTAGGATAGAGTTACTTTTGGTTATGATATTAAGGGAACTAAAAAAGAAGTGAACCATTGTCAAATATCAAAAAGGGTTGCACAAACTTAAACTCTCATTGATAATTAAATTTAAAGACTACTAAGAACCACAAGAGACGAGGGGGAGAGTCTTACATATGGCATCGCCTAAAGGATATCCTACACAGGATAAAGACGACCGCTTAAAAGCGGAGAACACAACCATTGAACCAGTAAGAGAAAAGCAAAACGGAATGTCCGTGCTTTCTCATTCCTATGCAAGAGAAGTAGGAACAGATACTGCAGAAGCAAGCTCAACTATCTCTGTAGTAAATGCAACAGCACATGCTGCTTTAAAGGGAGATGTCATTCGGTTCACTGCCGGTACTCTCTCTGGACAAGAAGTTAAGGTTCATAGCACCACTACTAACGCCATTACTTTGGCTGAAGATCTAAGTGTTGCTCCTGGATTAGATGCCTTTCAAATTCTAAGACATAAGTATCCACTCGTTAATGCCGATGGATCACAAGTTGTAAGTGCTACTCTTGCTGCAGCACCATTACTCTTTACACTCGATGGAGCAGATCAAGAAGTTACTGAAGACACTGTAACTCCTGCTAATAACGCACCTCTTCCAGTTAAACTTACTGGAACAACGGGTGATATCAATATTACTGCTGGTGACCTAAACGTTCAGACAACACACATTGGAGTTAACTTTGATTCTCAAAGAATCGGAGACGGTGTTGAGACAGTTAATGTAAATGCGTCCAATGAGTTCCAAGTAAGAGATGATGACGCAAACACTGCTCTCACTTCTCTTGATACTAAGTTACCTGCTCAAGGAGCCGCTCTTACTGCAGCATCTACTCCTGTAAACATAGCGTCAGATCAGACTGTAGCTGTTAGTGCATCAGCATTACCGTTACCAACGGGAGCAGCTACTGAAGCGACTCTTGCAACAATTGACACTGACACTGGTGTGATTGCTGGAGATACTACAAGCCTTGATGCTAAGACACCTGCTCTTGGAACTGCTGTTATTGCAGCATCTGTACCCGTTAATATCGCATCAGATCAAACAGTTCCTGTATCAGCATCTGCTTTACCTTTACCGACTGGAGCTTCAACCGAAGCGACTCTCTCTGCCATGAACGCTAAGCTTGTGAGTGGGACAGACATTGGTGACGTAACTATCAATAACGCTTCTGGTGCATCTGCAGTTAATATTCAAGACGGTGGAAACGTTATATCAATTGATGACGCTGGTGGCTCAATTACTGTTGATGGGACTGTCACTGCTCTTAGTTCAGCTATTGATGTAGTAGACTTCATTGATACGACTCCAGTCCTAGACACTTCAAGTACCAACATTCCTGGAAGTGCTGGAAACCCAGTTGAAATCATTGCTTCACTTGCTGCTAATGTAAGTAAGTTAAAGATAAATGATACCTCGGGTTTTTTCTTCGGAGTCTATACAGGTGCTGCATTGTCAGAAGTACTGCAATGTGTTGTTGGACCAGGTGAAGATGGAAGTATTGATGTCGTAATGGCATCTGCAGAACGAGTAAGTTTAAGGGCGATGGCGGCAACTGCTATATCGTCAGGAGAAGTTTGTATCCAGTTTATTGGATAAGGAGACAAGGTATGAAATTGAGATCACTGTTATCAACGCTACTAGTTACAATCATGGGTTGTACAAATGCTTATCCAGCAGCTGTTATCTTTAGTGGAGACGAAGTTAAGGCTCTTAAACAAAACATGAGTCTAAACGGAATCGCCAAGATCCTATCTGGGACTGACGATCCAACTGCTGTTGCAAAAGATGCACCCGCGGGCTCTATGTACATGGATGTTACAAACGGCAATATCTTTAAGAAGAATGACGCTGGTTCAACTACTAACTGGACCAAGCTAGCTACCGGATCTGTAACTGGTCTTAACCTCGTTGAGAACCCTGACTTTGAAGCAGGGATCGCTCAGTGGACATCATCAGGTGGAACATTCGCTCAAGAGACCAATGCCTCAGACGTTCTCTTTGGAAATGCCTCAGCAGCATGGACTCCATCAGGAGCACAAAATCTTATTTCAGATGCAGTTACGATTCCTAACGGACTACGAGGACAAAATTGTCTAGCTTCAATGACCTATAAAGGTGGAGCTGCTGATTACAAAATGCAGGCGTATGACGGAACAAATATCATATCTGAAGTTGATCTTGTTGTTTCAAGCGTTTCTAAAAAAGTCTCTTTATCCTTCATTTGTCCATCTTCTGGAACAGTAGCGCTTCGCCTAATAACCACAGGTGCAGCAGCTATCATCCGAATTGATGACGCAAGAATTGGTGACAACACTGAGATCGGAACAGTTGCTCAGGCAGAGTTTGTTGGTTCAATCCAGTATAACGGAATCGTATCTTGTGAGTGGTTATCTACATCGGCATCTTATGCAAACTTCTCAGTAGACTCAGATTGTAGTTCTACAACAGTAGTTGGCGATGTCTCTGCTCCGGCGACAGTTGTCCCAGGTGCTAGAATTCTTACTGGTTTAGGTTCTGGTCATTACAAAGTCGTAGTTAGCGGTTTCTTTAGAACGACTAACTCTGGATCTGGTAATGCTCAATGTGGTTGGAGATTAACCGACGGTACAAACAACACAAACGGTAACATGACGCGACAAAATGCTTCAACAGGAGAGCAAGGTCTCTCAACTATCGTTGGCTATTTTGATTACGATACCGGACAAGGTGACACGACAATTCAAGTTCAAGCGATAAGGACATCTGGTATTGGATCATGCGGGATTACTAATGAGACAGCATCACAAGATATGAAGATGTCTATTTATAAGTATCCAAACGCTGTGTCTCAAGCTCTTTCAATAGACGAAGCTCCGTTCCATATTGATGCAAACATTTCAGGTCAGACTGCTGATCTTGGTACTGCAAACGTAGCAACTTATACTGGTCTAACTGCTGCAGCTTTAACTCTTGTTAAGAACTCAGGAAGTGCTGATGTAGAGATTGCATGTTCTGGAACAGAAGAATCAAGTGGAACAACTTGTACTGCTGACGAGAGTGTAGGGATTAGTTTTGTAGCTCCTAGAGCAGGAAAGTATCAAGCTTGTGCTCAATTCACACACATCATTAGACTTCCAACAACTGCAGGTGATGCAGGGATTGAAGCCGCTTTTGAGATAGTTGAAACTCCAAACGCAGCTCAAACCATTTCTGCTGAAGGTAACGGTAGAGTTAGGCATGAGTACCGAGAGAACAGTACCGGATCAAACAACAAAAGTGCTCCTTTCAATGTATGTGGATACTTTGACTTTGCTAGCTCTGGTAAGAAGACTTTAAGATTATTCTATGAGCAAACTGTTTTTACAACTGCACTCTTTAGTACTCTTGAGATTGAAGGAAACGGATCAGGTCAAGCTGACATTCATTGGATCGTTAAACCTTTAACTGGAGATTACCCAATGCCTGTCATTGTTGATTCAGTAGTTACTCCGGGAACTGGTGGGGTCTCATCTGTAGTTAGTGCTCTCATTAACTGCGATGCAACTCCAACGATCACAAGACAAGAAGGTGACTGGGTAGCAAGTGTAGCTCAAAATGCTACAGGAGACTGTTCATTGACTGTTAAATCAGGAGTCTTTAGTGCAGCACCAAGTTGTACTGTTTCAGGTGGAGCGGCAGGAATTATAAGTGGTGTTGCAACAGGTACTATCTCATCAACTAACGTTCAGATACTTAGTGAAACGGATGCAGGGGCTGCGGTAGATGCGGATATGTTCGTAATCTGTCACGGACCAAAGTAGAGGGAATTAGATGGCTTTTACTACATTAAATCTAGGTCTAACGCTGACGATACCAGTCAACGGAAGTACTAATTGGGGCACCACGTTATTCAATACGACCTGGACTAAGATTTCCAATCACAATCACACTGGGGCTGGAGATGGTAACCAAATGGTTACTTCCTCCTACTCCGATAACTCTGTGACTAGTATTAAGCTATCTAAGAACATTGGAGTAACTCAAGCCTCAACTCTCACACCTGCTGGAACGACAGAGACTTTGGATTTTGACCTAGGCAATGTTCAGATCATAGATCTCGGAGCAGCTACAGGGGATGTAACACTCACACTGAGTAATCCTGTCCAAGGATCCCTTTACCGAATCTTTATCATTCAAGGCGCAACAGTACGGGACCTCGTTTGGCCTGCTTCAGTGAAGTGGCCTCAAGGTCAGAAGATACTCCTTAGCACTGATGATGACGCAAAGGATTATGTTACACTTTATTATGACGGAACAGATTATCTAAGCACAGCATGGGACTTAGATCTTAAGTAAGGGGATATTATGGCATTGGCAGCAGCAGTAGAAGAAGAAGAAGTAGCTGGATCAGCAGCAGGAGCAGGAACCGGAATCGCTGCAGCAGGAGTTACTGCAGGAGCAGGATTAATTGGCGGACTACTTAAAGCAGCAGCTGAGAGAAAACGTAAGCAAGAAGAGCTGGCCGCACAAGCACAACAAGCTGCCTTTGAAACTCAAAAGGGCGCTGCAAAAGCTTTAACGACTGGACAGCAAAACGCTTTCTCACAACTAGTTAGTGGATTTGGAAAGGCTTTACTCAGATAATGGAAGAGGACGATCGCAAGAAACAACTCATGAACCAGGCTGTCTCTCAGCAATCTATTGGTGTGGCTTTAGGTGCTAGTGCTCAATTACTAGGCTCACTCCTTAGTGATAAAGCTAGGATGAAGCAAAGACAGAAGGCTCAAAACCTACAAGCTAAAGCTCAAGAAAACGAATCTGATCAGCGTAGACTATTAGCTAGAAAAGAGCGATCACGTGGTGCTCTTGGACGCCTTGTAAAACAATTCGGTAAAGAGATAACATGATGGCAAATTTTAAAGACATATCTGAAGTTATTGGTGGCGGCAAAGAAGAAGGCAAGATGGCTGAGTCTATGAAGATGTCTGATGACATGAAAAACAAAGCTATTATGTCTCTCAATCAGATTCGAAACATGCTTGATGAAGAAGGTATTGATGGAGCAGCTTTCATCGTAAGTCACTTCGGTGGAGAACGAGAGAGCAGTGAAAAGAGACAAGAAGATCCATCACAAAAGAAAGCTTTAATCATCGAAGTTATGAAGAGGCGCATGGGTGAATGAGATACTTACAGCTTCTTATAGATCAATCGAGAAGAGCCACAGATAATACTGACTTCTCTGATTCAACAGGCATATCTACTGAAGAGTTTATTCAGTACATGAACGATGCCCAAAATCGTATGCAATCACTTATTGTTCAAGTGAACGCAGATCTATTTCAAGCTGAAGCCATTATCGACGCTATCCAAAAACAAGAAGCGTTTGATATTCCAAGTGATGCATTCCTTGGTAACAGACTAGATCTTGTAGAGTTTTCAAGTACAGGTCAAGACTCAGATTATGTTCAACTAAAGCAAGGCCGGCTACCAGAGCGGTTCTCCGGTGTTGCATCCACCCCAGCATTTTACATTAGACGTTCAGGCGCCATTCTTATTCAGCCACAGTCAGATGATTTAACTGGCACGATTCGAATGACATACGTTAAGAAGCTTCCGATACTAGATATTCGAAGAGGGAAGGTAGGGTCGTCTACTGTCACTTCAACTCAGTTAACTGCTTTAACCTTAGATTCTACCTTCCTTATCGATAAGACTTCTCTTGAAGAAAGTAACTTCCTAACTATCGTTGATAAGAACGGTATTGTTAAAATGGATGGTATTGGATTCACTGAGATTAACGAAACGTCAGGTGTTGTTACTCTTGATGGTTCACATACCTTTGATTCAGGACAAACGTTTGCAGTAGGTGACTTCGTAGTAAGAGGCTTAGATGCAACCACTCATTCAGAGCTTCCAGATATCACTGAGAGATACCTACTTGAGTATACAAACAATAGAATTCTAAACAGAGACTCATCTAATGATGTAGGTACACAGACTCCTCTTCTAGCTGAAATAGAGAGAGAAATCATAGAGACATTCAGTGAGCCAGACGGTGACGTTGATTATGTGACCATCCTAGATGATCAATACCTTCCGTCTGGAGATGATTATGG
This sequence comes from Candidatus Woesearchaeota archaeon, assembly GCA_018221245.1. Lineage (GTDB taxonomy): Archaea > Nanobdellota > Nanobdellia > Woesearchaeales > UBA525 > UBA525. The sequence goes on along the minus strand of JAAOYH010000061.1, from coordinate 6,993 downwards.
CTGAGTATCTTTTAAAGAAGTCCTATCTCAATCACTTTGGAATCGACCTCAAATCATCTGACTTAACAAGACCTATTCAATTTGCTTCAGGTATGAAGAATGCTCAATATAGGAAGTCAGGTGCTGTTGAGAAACGAAAAGGTTTCCAAGCACATTCAGCTTCTAAGGGTGGTTTTGGTTTATTCACATATGAGAGAATAGATCCTGATACTGGATTACAAGTCCCTCAAGTAGTAGCTGTGTCTACCATTGGTCATAAGCTAGTAGACGCTACTATGACTGTTACCTATTCTGGTTCTGATCCTACTTGTTTGATGTCCATATTCTATGATGTTGAAACATCTCAATATAGAGCACAGATTCTAGAAGGTGCTGTATTTGTATTAGATAAAGCACTTGGTCTTGGATTTGATGAAGCATCACCCGTTGCTATCTCATCACTTGTTACTGACATTAATGCTTTAACTGGATTCGCAGCAACGACTACTGGAGAGACTACTGTTTCAGCCTCCTTTTTTAAGATCGTTAGGGATCATGACTTAGCGGCCTCTACTCTCACTGCTACTGCTGGTGGATACTCTGATATTAACTCTCCACTTGCTTCACCCTTTGCTGGTAGTGAAACGAATAAGAACGCTGATAACTTCGAGAATGTATCAAGTGTCCAGATCAATAATGTTTTATATTTATCTAATGGTTACGACGAAGTACAAAAGTACGACGGTCAAACACTCTACAGATCAGGAGTTCCAGAGCCAGCTACTGTCACCAATGCTCTGGTCGCTGCTGGTAGTATTACTGGTACGACTTATGTTCATCTGGTCCAATACCAACAAGTAGATGCTGTCGGAAATATCACTGAAGGTAACTTCTTAAAAACTGATCCACCCCTGTCCCCTACTGCTGAATCGTTTGATGTAACAGTAGCGAATATTCTAGCTTCTAGTGGTTTTAACACGGATTGTGCAATCGTGGCTGGACTACAAGCTGTTGTTAACACGATCACTGTAGATGATGGTTCGGGTGGGTCTCATACTATGGAAGTAGGAGATAAAGCTTACTTCTTTGATACTGTAAGTGCAGCTAATGTAACTAGGAATGTAACTGCTATAGCCGCTGGAACGATCACTGTAGATGGAGCAGCTGTTACTGTTTCTGATAACGTTGTCATCTCAAACAACCTTAAGATTAATATCTTTAGGTCTAAGTCCTCAGCGACTACTCCTGAATCATTCTTTTTAGTTGATGAGATTCCAAACAACTCATTCACTGCTACTCAGGTTTATAATGATGACATTGTAGATGCATCACTTGGTGCTCAGTTCATTGAACCACTCACTGATAGGTCTACTCCTCCAAAGGGTAAGTACATCTCATCATTTAGTAACCAAACAATTATCGCAGGTAATATTGAGTTTCCTAATACGGTGTTCTTTGCAGATGTAGATGGTCCTGAGTTCTTTCCTGCTGGATCAAACAACTTCAGAGTAGATACGATCTTAGGAGATATCATCACTGGTATTTCACCTACTGTTCAAGACTTCGCAATCTTCAAACAAAAGTCTATCCACATCATGAGTGGAGACATAGCAAACGTTAACCTTAGAGTCTCACTGCTTACTGGTGATATTGGTTGTATTGCTCATGCAACGATCAAAGAGGCTAGAGGATTACTAGGTTTCTTATCTGATCGTGGTCCCTTCTTCATGCAGGGTTCACAAATACCTCAGACGGTTGGTGGAGATAGAATCGAGCCTATGTTTGACGTAGATCAAATAACTGAAGATTTAAAGCAGATGCTATTTAATACTCAAGTTACAGATGACAATCAGAAGTTAATGCTTAAAAGAGCAGTAGCTATTAATGATAGGACACACGAAAAATACATCATCTATATCCCTACTGAGTCAGAAGACGGATCCTCTGATAAGTACGCCAACAGCGACTCTCAGATCATTGCCTATGATTACACGAGGGATGCTTGGTTGTTATGGGACAATATGAATATGGCTGGTGGTGTGACCACTATTGATGGAGAGTTTTTATTCAGTGAACGCAGAGCATCTAGTTTTACTAGTAATGTGGAACACATTCTTTACAGGCGTCATAGTCTTAATGATGCTTTTGATTACCAAGACAATAACGAAGTAGTTACTTGGAATTATGACTCTCAATGGGAACCAGTAGGTGAACCATCTGTTTTAAAGAAGTATCTCTCACTTCGTGTGTTTGCATTAGAAGCCCTTAAAAACAACGATGTGTCGTTAGATGTTAAGACCGAAGTGAACTATATCAAGGACTCAGCTAAGTCTACCTTCACTGTATCTTTGGGTGTCTCTGGTTATGGAGTGTCTGCTTATAGTACGACTCCTTATGGAGATCCTGCTGAGAACGCAGTGATTAGCAAGTTATCAACGGGTAGGTTTAAATCCTTAAGATTACGTTATTCAAACATCAACGCTCAGCAAAACACTATTCTTACAGGTTGGGAGCTAGAGATAGCTACACCTTATAGAAGAGAGTTCAAAAAATGAGGTTTGCTTCTTTTAGAGAGTTTAGGAATCTTCTTGATCCCAAGCTTGAGGAGGTCGTTAAGTTTCTGACTGTTGATGTAACGAGTACTCTTAGGGAGTTAACGACAGGTTTAACTAAGATTAGTTTTGAAGATAACTTTGAATCTTTTACGGTAGAAGTGACTTTAGCCTCAGGAGCAGAGACTGAGATAAGAAACAAATTAAGAAGCCAAGACATTCCGACGCAGAGGATTATAGTACGTGGAGGATCTGGTTCACAAGATATAGTTGATGGGGATACTCAATGGACCAAGCAGTTTGTTTACCTGAAGAACACGAATGCATCGAGCGTAACAGCGACAGTTCTGTTTCTGAGATGAAGTATGTGCCTCTAAGTAGGTACAACATGAAGCAGATCGATTCGTTGATACCCATCTTCTGGGAATACTGGGCTGTCATAAATGGAGAGGACTTATCTGGCTTTGATGAGTTTGAAAGTTACGGACATAAGATCAAGATGTCTAAGGCTGAGAGCCATTTGTATTGGTACTTAAACAAAGGCGACCAAGTTCAACTGCTATACAATAAAGATGAAATAGTCGGATTTATGATTTATCATAATATCTATGACTGTATTATCGCTGTGCGCTGTTTGTATTTAATACCAGAGTACTTCAATAATGGTTTGGGCAAACAAATGGTAAGTTCACTCGAAAGCGACAAACGCAAAATCGACAGAGTGATCTTCCAGACCAGGAGGGATTCTCCACCTGAACAATTTCTAAAAGCATGTGTGAATAAATACGGCAAAAAGATTGCTGAAGACGACAAGTTAATCACTTGGGAAATGGACTGGAGTTAATTATGGGTGGAGGTGGACCGCAACAACAGGCTGTTGATACTGTCGGAATCGATATTCAAGGCGAAAAGAACAGGTTAAAAGCAGCACAAGAAAGATCCCAAGACGACAGGCGACGTAAGTTCTTAGAAGAAAGTCGTCAAGCGAGAGAAAGAGATTTAAAGGCTGGACGAGAACGTGGACAAGAGCTCTTTGGAGCTGGATCCTTTGGAACAAGAGAAGAGCAGTCTGCAAGAACTACTGACTTCGCTGATGTTCTTGAGAGACGCCGAGCTAAGCTTGAAGGATTCACTCCTGAAGAACAACAAGCATTCAGAGAACAGGTACTGGGAGGCGCACAGAAGGCTTCAGAGACCCAACTTCGCAGACTAAGAGGTGAGCAAGCATCATCTGGTGTTCGGGGTGGATTAGCATCTGCTCAACGAGGACAACTACTAAGAGGAGCGCAGCGTCAAGAGGCTGAAGCTGAACGTGATATTTTTTTAAGACAAGTAGCAGCTAGAGAGCAAGGATTGTCTCAATTTGAGAGGACACTTGGAGAAGAGCAAAAACGTGCACAGGCTGAGAAGTTCGGACAACTCTCAACTGAGTTTGGATTTGCAGCATTAGGATCTGCAGAACGAGGAGCATCTTTACAAGCTCTTGTTGGAGAGAAGCAAGCTGATGTAGCTCAACAACGAGTTGATAAAGCAGAAGGTGGTAAGAAGTAATGGCTTTATTATCTGAACTCACTAAGAAGAAGAACCCTGGTTTACCCATAGCTGAAGCTGCTAAAGCAAAGCCAAAACCACAACCTAGTCCAACTCCTAGCCCAACACCCAGTCCTACCCCCACTCCACAGCCCTCTCCTATTGAGCCAGCTGGACCGCCATCTACTTCTGAGATCGCAGCAAAGGTAAGACCACAAAGGGAACAACTTAAGAAGCAACTAGCAAAGACTGCTGGTATTGCTCCATCAAAAGTCACAGATAAGAATATTGAGGGTGCACAGAAGATTGCAGTTGGAGCAGATAAACTAGATGTATCCGCTGTTGAAGATCCTGCTTTACTAAAAGAGGTAGCCACTGAAGAGCCTGATACTGATAGTGAGCAAGATAGGGATAACCAGCAAAAGCTTGCCCTAGCCCTTATTGGCCTTGCACCTATTTTACTTGGTTCTGCTGCTGGAGGATTAGAAGGTGGAGCTATTGGAGCTAAGGTAGGTATTAAAGGTGTCCAGGATTTAGAGGATTTACGATCTGCTAGCGAACAACGCAAAAGAGACAAAGAAGCACAAGCTATTCAACGTGAAGTAAAAAGCCGTGAGACAAGAGAGGGTCAACAATTCCAAAAAGAGATCCTCTCTCAAAAGGGTGACCAGGCTCAAGAGTTAGAACTATTAAAACAAAACTTTCGTGATCAAAGATCCTTAATAACTAAGAGACCAACCCCAAAGACAAGTCAGTTTGAAGCTGCTAAATTTGCTAAAAGGTTAGAGCAATCAGAGGAAGTATTTACAAGGTTAGCTAGTGAAGGGTTTGATCCAACTTCTGCTACATCTGCCACTCAGAGATCAAGTTTCTTTCCAGAAGCATTAAAGTCTGATCAACAAAAACAACAAGATCAAGCTGAGAGAGACTTTGTAAACGCAGTCCTTCGTCCTGAATCTGGAGCAGCCATTGCACCAAGTGAGTTTGCATCAGCAGAGAAACAATATTTTCCACGAATTGGAGATAGTGCTGAAGTATTAGAACAAAAAAGACGAAGCCGAATGGTTGCCATTCAAGGACTAAGGGCAGAGGCAGGTGACGCTTTTGATGTCGTTTCAACTGCTGTTGCTGCAGGTCGAGCTGCTCCACGTGCTCCTGTTGCAGGTATTCGTCCAGTTGGGTTTAGTGGTTTTGGAACAAGTGAGGCACAGGCAGCAAGCTTTAATGAACTAACGGATGAAGAGTTAGATGCAAGGTTACAGGCGGCTGGTATTGATCCACAAACCGGTGGTCAGATAGGACAATAGAAATGGCTTTAACGAGAGAGCAAAAACTACAAGCATTGCAAGCGGCACAACCTCAGGGTTTAAGTCGTCAACAAAAGATTCAATTACTTCAACAAGCAGAAGTTCCGAAGCCTCAAGGTAGTGCACTTCAAGCAGGTGTTGAATCATTTGGTCAAGCAGCAACTCTTGGATTCTTACCTAAGATTCAAGCAGCAGTAGAACCAGCTATTCGTACAGCTCTTGAGAGTGTTCTTGGAGATACCTCACAAGCAGATTTAGAAGCACAAGGATTTAAGTTTCCTGAAGAACAAGGGACAACGTTTGAACAACGAGAAGCAGCTAACATAGCAAGACAGGCACAACTCTCTGAAGACTTTCCTAAAGCATCCCTTGCTGGAACAGTTGGTGGAGCACTTGCTGGTGGCGGAATAGCAGGAGCAGGAATTAGGGGAGCTGGAAGATTAGCGGCTAGTGGTATCGCCAAGGCAGCACCTGGTATTGGTGAAGCTGGTTTGGCTTTAGCAGAGGGATCACCTGTAATTACTAGGGCAGCTCAACTCGGTGGAGAAGGAGCTATTATTGGTGGCGTTCAAGACGGTGAAGGCGGAGCAACTATAGGTGGAGCCCTTGGTGGAGCAATTCCTGTAGTAGGGGCAGCAGCAAGAGGTGTAGCTAGAGCAGCACCAGACGCTCTTGTATCGGGTTTAGCACTAGCAGTAGGAAAGAGACCTGAGACTCTTCGTAAATACAACGCGAACATTGAGAGAATCCTTAAGACCGAAGGAATATCAAAAGGTGATGTTGTTGAAAAGGTTGAGGTAGTTGTAAATAAATTAAAAAAATCTGCTAGAGATAAAAAACTTGACCTGGTTGATACTATTCAAATTGCTCTTGGAGACTTAAAAGACAAAGTGGTTAAGGAGGCTGATGTAGCTCTAGACATATTAGAAGCAGATTCATCTTTGAAGTTTAGTTTAAATAGTATTAAAAAACCTTTTGAGAAACAATTAGCTCGACTAAGCAGAACCGGGGTTGCTGGTCCACAAGCATCACAAGCTAGAACAAAAATAAAATCGTTACTTAATGATCTTGAGACTATGCCAGACGTACTTGATGGTCCTGCGCTTAAACTATTTCTAAAGTCTGTAGACGAGTCCACCGAGTTTCTTCAAATTCCTGGAACATTTGCTAAGAATAAGACTCAAGGTTTATTAATTGGAATAAGGGGTGAGATTGACGACATACTTAAGACAGCTTCTCCTGAATATAAAAAACAAATGGGAGTTACAAAGAGACTCGTTGACATACAAGAGGCTGCTTTAAGTCGTCTTGGTGGTCAGGATAAAGCTTTTAGTGCAATATCCAGACTAGGAAAGCCCCAGTCTGCAATTAAGGATCAGGCACTTAAGGCTCTATCTAAAGAACAAGGGATCGATTTAGAACGCTTTCGTAAGGCTCAAGAGTCTGCAGATCTATTCAGTGGTTGGAATGGTCTATCTATCGAAGGAAAGATCTCTACACTCATGCACGAGAGATCACCGGAGCTCAAGAAGCTTTTTGAGTCTTTGGGTAAGATAGGCGGAGAAGACTTCGTAACAGTTGTTGAGGATTTAGCTGTTCGTACTGAACTCGAATCTCAAATAATG
>JAAOYH010000060.1 GCA_018221245.1 Candidatus Woesearchaeota archaeon | reverse complement strand
CTTTAGGAATAAGGTATATCAAATGACAATCATACCACCACTCAACATCAACGAAGAAAAAAAGAAACAAATACTCGAAGAACTACTAACCGGCAAAAAAACAGAAGAAACACAAACCAACACAGGTTTCTCAATAGACTCCCTCGAAGACGAATTCATAATCAAAGGATTGAATAACACCTTGTATGGAGAGAACGACTACACCCTCCACATCCGCAAAGAAGACCTCGTAACCTGGACAGGAAATTACGACCTGTTGTGCGCTGGAAGGTGGTCTGGAAAACATTCAATAGACGGAAGAGCTGCACCCTGTTGGAGACCCCCTAGCATATTTGATTACGTCTCACTGGCAAAAGGACTAAGTAACAACAAAGCAACCCCACACGCAGACGAAGTAAAAAAGATGATCCTTAGAAATCTAAATGAGACCACTTGTATGTCCAGCACGGCAGTATCATACAGTAAAAGAGACTATTTGACGCACACTATAGAATGTAGGACGTATCATAAACTCGAAAATCCTCACCATCCGCGTTTCAATCAGAGACATTGGATACCAACAAGTCCGCACTGGATATTTGGGGCAGATGATTTGGACACAGTAACAATCGCATTTGCAGAAGCATTTGGACACACCCCAAAATACAAATTTCTAGAAGAAGAATATCAAGGACCAGTAACTTACTCATTAACGACCACAATAAAAGATAATTTTTTTCTCATAAAAGAACAGAAATTTACAGAATCATTCGGAACAATACCAACCCGGAGGACTATGTGAAACTTGAAAAACAAGTCAAGCAAGCATGGGATGAAGGGATGAGATTCTGGAATAGACCTAGTATTCCTCAACCTATAGTCGTTACCGACGAAGCGGGCTTGCAAGAACATAAAGTCGGAAAGAAAAACCTCGCTTTCATGCACTTCCCCTCTTACCAGGTATTCCTAAACTTGCTCGAGATGGAAGAGCAATTTGAAAATCCTGAGATAGCTCTACACGCCATTTGCAAACACGAAATAGGTCACAGATTCAATCCTTACGACAAAATCACACTCCTCATTCTTAACAGAAATGCAGAAAGAGGTTTACATAGCGCAGGAAACGAGAACGCGAAAGAACTCGCCACAGACATAGTGAACCTATACACCGATACATGCATCAACACCAGAAACATAAGACAAGGAGATACAGATACTGCATGGACATATCGAGATCTAAATAGAAATCCCAAGATGAAAAGTAGTCCTTCGTGGCACGTGTACATGAGAAGCAATGAACTCCTGTGGAAACAAGGGCTTCTTACAGAAGACACCATAGTCACAAAAACTGAACAGGAAGCAGCAGCATCAGTTGCAAGACTATTCCATAACAAGAACCCGATGGACAAAAACAACTGGGAGCAAGATGTAATCGCATATGCAAGAATACTCTCCCCATTCTTAACCGAAAAAAACGATGGAGAGATGATGCCCACATTTGACGATACTGCAGGAGGAAACAAACCCACTCCTGAAGAGCTGGGAGAGATAGGAAGAAGTTTAGCGCGAAGACTCGCAAAACTAGGAAATGACGGTCTTCCAACTGATAAGGACGCAGTAAAAGAGTACAAAGACCTAATGAGCGGACTTGGAGAGGGAGACCCCCATAAGGCAACCGTCCAGTTCTACGAACAACTAGCTAAGAGCTACAGTGTAAAGTTCGCTAAGAAACCATTCGGCAGCGCAAAAAAAACACCACTTCATCTTAATAGATGGTCTCCATCAGATCCAATAGGAAAACTTGACGTCCAACAGAGCATACAATCAAGCGGAGTTCTAATACCTGGACTAACAACAAAGAAATGGACGTATAAAACTTCCCAAGACAGGGGCGTGGAAGAGGTAATACCAACACTCGATATTTTTATCGATTCTTCAGGCAGCATGCCAGATCCATCAGAAGAAATAAGTCTTCCCGTGCTCGCAGGTTTCGTTGCTACAAGACGTGCAATAAACAATGGAGTCAGAGTCATAAATTACTCCGAAAACTCCATAGCAACTGAGAGAACCAATAATCTTCAGACCGCATATGAGAATCTGGTACTTTTCCAAGGCGGAACCACATATGTCCCAATTGATGAATTCCTTGCTAATCCAGAAGACGATCCTCGATTAAGTCTTATTATCACAGATACCTTCTTCTTCAATACAGTGCAAGCAATAGACGCAATCAAGCAACTCAAGGAAAGGAACAGACACAACAGAGTCACGATATACGCGATAACTGAGCTACCAAACGCAGAAGCACTTGCAGCCGGTGGTGCAGAGTGCATTCACGGCACGACAACAAACATCTTCAAGCACATACTTGGAAAGACAGAGGGGGTATACCTACAATGATTATACCACCCATACATCTAACTGAAAAAGAAAAGAAAGAGATACTCGAAGAGCTACTAGGAAAAAAAGCAGAAGAACCAACAACAGAAGAACCTAACAACACACTAGATGAAAAGACTGAAGAACCCACAAAGGAGGAGTATTCACCCGAGCCTTACGACGCAGTTATTAGAGGACTTATAGACTTGCCTACACTAAGAAAAAAGTACGACGAAGGAAAACTAGACAAGTACGTCAAAAAACATCTTGAACCTCTCATAAATATAAAAAAATACAAAAAATGACAATCATCCCACCACACAACATCAGCGAGGAAAAAAAGCAACAAATACTCGAAGAACTACCAACCCCCAAAAAAATAATCAGATGTCAACAACCGCCTGCAAAACCCACTTACCTTCTTTATCTTGTTCTACAAGCATATCAGAGTACGTGGCCGCCTTCAGGTTACAACCATATTTCTTGGCATCATCACCCACCAGTATTCCCGATAACGTGTATATCCCTTTTTTCTTCTCAACAGTCAAGTCTTCGGACCCTGCAGGAAGGAACCCTTCTGTATCCACAAGAAAAATTATCTGGTCAATCATATCAAACAGTAACCTCTTCGGATCCTTGGCCTGCAAAACTATTGGGAACTTGTCCTTCTTCTCCATTTTCTCAGGATCTGTTGCAATTGCTGTCAAAGCTTTCACCGCATTCGCGAAAGCGTGCTCTAATGATAAGCCATAAGCTCTGAATTTTGCATCCGCAGTATGATCTAGTAGTTCGTAGGGTTTCATCGTAGCCTCTCGATTAAATCCAAAATTCTTTCAGGCACAACTCCATCCGCACGGGTTATGCTATCATCTTTGATAGTGTCAATCTCTTCATAAATTTTGATTGCATCCTGAGAATGAACATTAGATTCATCTACGAACCTTGCGAGAAGTCCTGCATAAGTATCTACAGGGATTAAACTATTGTCAGAATTTTTATTATTAAGCGCATACATATAGAGGCTGTGAACTTTGCCTTTAATAGTCTCTCTTCTCAAAAAATAGCCTAAAGTTTGGTCGTCTATGGCCGAAATGATTGAGTATTTGTCTCCAACATCAGAACTCACACCCATAGAATTCAGGAAATCCACATCCTGTTCAGATAAACGAAACTTTGGATTGATATCTTCTGTCCGAGAGTTATCTGAATCGCCCACATAACATGTGAGTGAGTAAATACTTTTAAACCCTCCGCGGTTCGCACTTTCATGAAGCTAAGTTTCATAGATGTGAAGTACAAACACCCTGTTGTATTACCTAAGGATTTTCTCGACAGTCTTCCTGAAAAGGTCATGTTGTTCCTGAACATCCAGTTCCACCCACAGTATGATGCTATCAAGAAGCAGCTTGAGACTGCCGGGAAGAAAGTCCTTACTGAAAGACCGAAACATGCCTGGCACGAAGGACAGATACTTGGTTGTAGCGTCGAGGAATGGGATAAGGGACAGGATGCTTTCGTATACGTTGGAGATGGATTATTCCATCCTAAGGCTTTGCTATTCCATAATTCTCAACCAGTCCACATATATGATCCTAAGATTAAGAAGAGCAGTATCCTGACAAAAGAAGAGGTTGCCCAGATACTGAAGTCCCAAAAGGGTGCCATGGCAACGTTCTATGCATCCACAAAGATAGGCATTCTGATAACTACCAAGTACGGCCAGACAAGAATCTTGGAAGCGATGAAATTGAGAAAAAAATATCCCGAGAAGACTTTCTACTATCTTCTATCTGACGTCATAGATTTCAATAAACTCGAGGATTTCCCATTCATAGAGTGTTTCATAAACACAGCTTGTCCGAGAATTATGGACGACAACCAGAAGGTTCCTAAGCCAATGGTAAACATTTCTGATCTGGGTCAGGAGTGGTAGTTCTGTCTATCATTTCTCTTAACCTATCAACAACACCCTGTGCGTCAATATTAAGGTCATTTCGCCAGTAGCTAGGTCCCATTATAATCCTGTCTCCTACGTCAAGCATTTCTGCATACATCTTGGTGTAGGGTGTGGAGTGAGCGATAAGATGGAAAAAAGATCCTAGAGTGCCTGGGCATTTCAGCTCTTCTAGTTCAGGATTGCTGTCTAATTTTGAGGTGTAGGTACGTAAAATTGTTAGTTTATTAGAGAGCGACTCTTCGGGCAGTGAACAGTAGTCCTCTAGCTTCTTCCTAGTCAAGGGTTCTACCAACGGTCCGTTCCCCATTACTTCTGGGTCGTATGTTATCCCTATAGATTTGCACCATTCTCGGTTAGCACGAATCATCATCCTAGCATATAGTGCCCGTCGGATAGCAGGAACATCAGGATTCTCTACACTAGTCATCTGTAACCTTACGTGCGGGGTCTCCTTATCTATCCATTCCTCTAAACGTATCATTATCTCGTCGCGCTCATAAGGAAGCAGCTCTTCCAACTTCGGCAGCACCAATTGCCTGGCTGAAGATATTGCATCAGCAAGACGAATTTCCATCAATCCCATTTTATACCCATACCCGAAAAAACTGTTTCGAAGTCTTCCTTGTAGATTTCGTTAAGGATAAAAGATTCAAGACTATCTAGTGTCACTTGGTTATCCTCAAACGCTTGCAGAACCTTGCCGTAGAGATCATCGACGAAGATGCCATAAGAAACCCCATACTTGCTCTCAACATGTCTCTCCATGTCTGGTCTCATGTCAACTACAGTACGCTCGTACGCACTTGAAAAATCCTCCAACAACTTCGAATCGACCATACTCTATTGACCAAGGAATCTCTTAAAAGTGTTATTCAGGAAACCCAGAGCTTTCCCGAACATAACACTCAGAATCTGTCACTCTAACAGTCTGACTAGCTCCCCGTACTTGCTCCCGAGATACCATTCTCCAGGGTCAGGACAGAATGACACTCCGTGGTACTTACTCTCACAATTCATCGCGTCTATTCCTCTTTGCAAAGATGTCTTGAACTTTTCAGAAAGGTTGTCGTATGCGTCGGGATAATCTCTTATCTTCGAAAGAAAACAACTATACTGTTCAGCATTGAAAATACGTTTTTCGCTGGCTATCTTAAGCACATTCAATCTTACTAGCGCAGATAATCCATCATCACCCAGCAACTCGTCAAGACTCAAGTCACTCTCATAGAACTCTTTTGCAACATTGTCTATTGTCAAGTCTTTCATTTTTTGCCTCCAAGCCTAACTAGGCCTTCGTCATAATCCATAAGCCCTTTGCTGAAACAAGTATCGTAGAAGTCACACTGTCCAGTTCTCCACTTGCATAATGGTCCTGGCCTTTTTTGGTAGTCCTTGATATCCTTGCTCTTGGTCTGCTCATGCACAAAGCGCACTTCCATATCTGCGTTCTTGATTAGTTCGGGAGTCACAGAGACCATTTTCTCCACGCCGTGTTTCAAGAAGAATATTCCTACCTCGTCAGGTGTCGTGTGAAGCTGCTCGTATATCATCCCGTAAATACCCAATTGCAGATTGTACTCAGGAGATAGCTCAGCCCGCTTGCTCGTCTTGTAATCCAAGATAACTATCTTCCCCCCCTCTTTGTGAATCGCGTCAGCATATCCTCTCACAGCGTGGCTTTCTGAGCGAAGCTCAACCTCTCTCACTGGCTTGATGCTAAGAAACGCCTCTTTCAAAGGCATGTCCCCCATAGATCTCATCTTATCCATTAAGTAATGGAAAAAATTGTTAATCATAACCTTGGTCTCAGCGTAGTAATCGTTGAGCTGGTCCTCTGTCAAATCCAGCTTCTTCAGCTTTGCATCTTGGGCAGCCCATTCTTTCTTGAACATCTCCTGGAGTATAACTTTTATCGTGACAGGAAAACTCTCTTCAGGTATGTTGGCAATGTCAACATCATAGATGTCCTCAAGTACCTTGTGGACTATGCTCCCCCTAATTAGATGGATGCTAGTACCTGTAGGAAGACGCGCTATGTATCTGTAGAAATATTTTCTAGGGCATTGTTTCCAAGTCAGTATGCTGCTCGGACTCTGCACTCTTGCCGGTTCCACCAGAATGTCAACCACCACCCTGGAGAGGGAAGCTACTTCTTCAAAAACTTTTGCCTAACAGGTGCGAAGAGTATATAAACCTCGACGACGCCGGGCTTTTAATGGGTCTGTTACCTATATTCATGCGTGAGCCGGTGCAGATATCGAAAGATCTAACGCAAGAAGAGCACATTCTCCATGAGGACCTCAAGAGATTTCTAAAGAGCTATCTCATCAAGCAGGACGTTCTGCAGAGGATGATGCGCGGAGAACCAATCTATCCCTACATCCATATGCTTGAACTATCATTGAAGGATGAGATTAACTTAATCAAAAAAGGAGAAAAAGTGGAGAAGGAGATAATCTACGATCTTAAGTATCTTAGCAAGGACCAGTACGTGAAGAGAATCAACGATCTTTTCAAGCATATCCAGACAATCAAGGCTAACGATCAGATAGTATTCAGACTTCTTGGCGAGATCCAGGACGTTCTCAACAGCGAGGCGCACAAGGTTCACAGACTTTCCAAAGGTGACACCAGCGGATCTACCGTAGAGGCACTCAAAGACCTGTTTCTCATAGAACAGCACTTGGTCGAGAAGCTCGCAAGAGTGGAGGATTTCGAGCACCTTTTCAAGGAACTCTACCTAGGGGAGGTAAGGCAACAGACAATCTCGAAGATTGAGAAGAGGTTCACACAAGGCCTACTAGACCGAATGCAAAATGTACGGCTGGGACCTGACGGACAGATGCAGAGCACTGACGGCCACTATATCTCCGAGCTGGCAGCGAACATATTCAACAGGTTGCACAAAACCATCATGGAATCTGTCAGGGATGGCAAGATAGATGAGCATCCTGGCGTTGATTTCGAGTTCGTGAACAGCAACTTCTTCGAAGACTTCATCAGAGCCGAGATAGAGATAGATAGGAACTCCGGCAAGATGATTCCTTCAGAACGCACTATGAGAACGTTCGTCTGGCTCTTCAGACAGATGTACAACACCCAGGCGACGCCACCACCTCCCGAGTTTGCCAAGGAGCCCGTGCCTAAAGAACAACCGGTGATATAATGAGAACTGGAGTTCATATCGGTTTAGGGCAAGGTTATGAAGAGGCTTTGGCTTACGCTTCTGAATTAGGATGCGAGACCGCACAGATATTCACGCACTCTCCCAGAATGTTCAAGTTCAAACCATTAGATGATTCTAGGCAGAAAGTGCTGCGCGATGGCTGGAAAAAACACAATATCCATCCAGTCGTTAGCCATGCTTCTTACTTGATTAACATCGGATCTACTGATAATAAGAAATTTTACGGTGCGCTAGGGCTGTTGAAGAACGAGCTAATCTACGCTGCTGCTTTTGGTTGCCAGTATGTCGTCTATCATGTTGGAAAGCACACTACAGCCACAGTTGAAGAAGGAATGGCTCAAGTTGTGAAGGGCCTGGATAAACTGCTTGAAACTCTCAAAGAGACAGGAGTCATGTTGCTTTTGGAAGGCGCTGCGGGTCAGGGCACTGAGCTCGGGAGAACTTTCGAAGAACTACAGGAGATATTTCAAAAAGTCAAGCCAGATATAAGAAAACATCTCGGAGTATGTCTAGACACGTGCCATATGTTCGCGGCCGGTTACGATCTTAGCAAGTCTGAGTCAGTCGTTAAGAACATAAAGAATACAATAGGTGTTGATTCTGTTAAAGTCATCCATGTTAATGATAGCAAGTTCCCTCTCGGAGAGAAAAAAGATAGGCACGACCACATCGGAGAAGGACACATTGGAACAGAAGGATTGAAGGCTTTCCTGACGAGACCAGAGTGGAAGGATATTCCTATGATACTTGAGACACCTATAGATGACAGGGGCGACCAGTACACCGACTTGGAAGCACTCCGTAAAATTCTAGGAAAGGATTAAAAGTGATTCATCGTTCCCATTTATCATGGTAACAGAAAGCGATGAAGGTATGGGAAACTTTTATGCCAATGATGGAGTAACAGAGACTTGCATTAAGAGAGATGGTTCAGGCCCCTCTTATGGAGGGAGCGTATTACCAGCTAAGAAAGAACCTAGGGAAAAATCTCCTTGGAAGAAGAAACTCTTCAAATCGGCCGCAGTAATAGGACTACCTGCTCTCCTTTACGTAGGTTGGCTATATCCTGCAGAGAGAACCAACGTTCCAGACATGAACAACGACGGGATTGAGGATCAGGTAGATGTAACATATTTAGGTCTCCCTATCGGTTATCCTTTAGATTTCGGTTACAGGTTCAGCTTCAATGACAAACACCTGACCCAGGGCCAGATCTACAGAGCGAAGAAGAAGGTAGCCATGGATGCTCTTGATGAGATGCAGGCAAGCTATGATAATTCCATCGATGCTAAGGATAAAGAGTACCTAAAAGAACTCAAAGATAAAATCCCCTTTCTAGATTAACCACGGCGCCACAGTCCATAGCAGACCGATAATAACGATAACGATCGATACTATCCTTATCACTATTTCATCAGACTCAGCTGTAGCTATCACTAACAGCCTCACATGGTTAGGCACAGCAGCCAGACCAACTCCCACTAGCACAAGCAGCACCCAAGAAGCGACGAAGAGAATACCTAAGGTGCCCGAAGGAGTATCCCCCCAATAGGCAGCTGCCGCTGCGAACGCAGCCATCACAATCCCGACATATCTCAAGTCTGTTATGTACGCAAACTGTCGTTCAGTCCACTCAATCCATGGCCTAGGCTGCACAATACCCCAGACCCTGTATGCCATTATGAGAATTCCTGTGATAAAAATAGTCCAACCTTCCATCTGAAGCAATAGTTGAGCCATACCCCCTATCTAAATGACCTTATTATAAAAAGTTCTGCTCGGACAAGGTTTATATATTCCCTCAACAGGAGTGTTGCCATGGTGTACAAGACGGCAGCCAGGAAAACGTTCGGAATCATGAGCATTTCTGCAGCAGCGGGACTTGCCGTAGTCACGTTTCTCCAAGGAGAGATCACTGCGCCAACAGGAATGGCAATAGATGGTCCTTCAGCAATCGTTGACCCCACAAACTGGGTCGTTTTCGCTCTCGGTTTCTTCGTAGCTCTTCTTATACTGGGCGGTTATGTATATGCAGTCCACATTAGCGAGTGAAGCTTTATATTCTCCAGGATTGTCCTCATGATTGTGAAACCCGCTTTCCTAGAAAACATTGATGACTCTGCTGTCGAACGCATCAATGCATCCTACAAGTCGCGCAACGAGTGGGAACAGGATGACGTTGGATACATTCTAATCAAGATTTTTCCAGAGTCTAAAGAGCTTGGCGCGAGGTTCGTGACTACTGATCATAAGGCCAAGTATGATATCATTGGAAAGGACGCAGAGTCCATCGTACAGACGCTTGTGAGGATGAAACTCATCGGCAATCTCCAACACTCAGCTTACCTGGGACATGAGCTCCACAAAGCAGAGGTCGCCTTGAAGTTAGGGAAAAATTTCATCCAAGATAGCCCATTAAGGTTCTAAACATATCTTATTATCTACAATAGAGAAATTAAATAATATTACTATACAGAAAACATATGGTATTTCCGGAACTCTTAAAAACCGACCCACGCTCCCCAAATTGCACCTGATTTTGGGTCCTCCACTAGCAGGGTCTAACCGACCTTTGCAATGATGCTGGAGACACTACCGGGTGCATCAGCCCGACACAATGAGAGTACCTCGTCGAGCATACGGCAAAGCCAAGCTGTGACGCGGGGGGTTGGTGCTTCGGGCATCATATTCAATAAATCACACATCACACGGGCGTCACGCGTCACGGTCCGCAAGGACAACTCAGGAAGGATCACAATGCATCACAATCACAAATTAAGGAAATCCGCAAGTGTTCTTTTGAGTGTGCGCTAAGGCTCCCGAGGAGGGAGAACAATGGCAAAAATAGCACAGATATCAGCGAAGTACATAATTCAATCCACAATCCAGATAGATGGAATAGTAGACAGACCAGACGTCATCGGCGCAATATTCGGCCAGACAGAAGGTCTTCTAGGCAACGATCTCGAGCTCAGAGAGCTCCAACGCTCAGGAAGGATAGGCAGGATAGAGGTCAACATCTCATCCAAGGGCGGAAAGAGCCAGGGAGAGATTATCATCCCCAGCTCGCTCGACAAGGCAGAGACAGCCATAGTAGGAGCCGCACTGGAGATTATCCAGCGCATCGGCCCCTGCAACGCAAAGATCAGAGTCAATTCCATAGAAGACATCAGAGTCAACAAAAGACAGTACGTCATATCAAGAGCCAAGGAGCTTCTCAAGACCCTTATGGACGAGGTCATGCCAGACAGCCAGGAGCTGTCCGACGAAGTGGCATACTCAGTCAGAGTCATGGAGATTAAGGAATGGGGTAGGGATAGGCTCCCTGCTGGACCTGGAATAGACGATAATGAAGATATCATCCTCGTTGAAGGAAGAGCGGACGTCCTGAACCTTCTCAAGCACGGCTTCAAGAATGCTATAAGCATCAACGGGACAAACATCCCTGAGACAATCATCGAGCTATGCCACGAGAAAGTCATCACCATCTTCACAGACGGTGACCGTGGAGGCGACCTGATAATCAAGGAGCTTATAGCGCGTAGCGCAGAGATTGACTTTGTCATCAAGGCGCCTGACGGCAAGGAAGTCGAAGAGCTCACCAAGAAGGAGATTCACAAAGCACTTCGCAGCAAGATTGCAGCCGAGCAGTACAGGCTCGATACTAGGGGCGTCAGCAGGGCACCTGCCAAGAGAGAGGTCCGAAAGCCTCCAGTTAGGAAGGATGAAAGAAGAACGACAACAAAAACAGCAACAACAAGAACAGATACCCGTAGGCCCACAGCAAGACCTGCAGCAAGGCCAGCGGCACGTCCAGCACCACGTACGGTGGAAAGGAAACCCGCACCTAGAAAGAAGACAGTATCACTCACAGAGAAGCAGAAGGAGAAGCTAGGAGAGCTCTTAGAAGATCTTCTCGGAACCCACGGCGCATACGTCTTGGATCAGAAGCTAGAAATCCTAGGAAAAGTCCCTGGCAGTGAACTCACAGGAACCATCCAGAGTCTCAAAGGCGGCATGTACGCAATAGTGTTCGACGGCCAAGTTGACAGCGATCTGGTCAAGACTTGCGAAGATGCAGGAATTCCATTCGTTGTGGGCATGTCTGCGGACGCCACTAGCAGGAGACTTTCTATCCTGACGTCAGAAGATATCTTGTAATCCTATTTTTACCATTCTTTTTCTATTATACTATTGAGTACTTCAGGATCTAGAAGCACAGGGGGCTTGAGATAAGATGTGGTGTCTAAACCAATATCTTCATACATTTTGTTCCAGTCCTCCAAAAAAGCAGTTAATTCTTTATCGCCATATTTCTGTATGACTATTTCATCTGCAAGCTCGAATAAAAAGAGACGAGATGCACGCTCCAATTCATCAAAACTGTTTCCTGCCACTCCATTGAACCCGCCGAACAAATAATTATTAACCGAGTGAGGTTCGGATTCTCTCATCTGTACTTTTTTCTTGTGATGATCGTAAATCATCCCATTGGCAAACTCTTGGCTCGCAAGTGCAGACTCTTTCATGGCCTCTTCAAAACGCGCATCCATAGACTTTAGTTCCTCAGTTAGACCTCTAAGTTCATCAACGCCAGCCCTGTATTCTAGAATACGCTCTGCGCTGGTATCGTTATACAACCTAATATCTCCTGGTTCCACAGCAACGTAAGTGCCGATAGCAATAATTCCAGCAAGAGCAGAAGGTATCAAGATGTTCCTAGGTCTTACACGCATGACAATATGAATCACATTACTTTCTTAACCCTTTTCCAAGGATTATTTAAACCACGAAATGATTCGGCAAGAAATGGTCAGGAATTCAAGAGAAGAATGGAAGACTCGTGCAGAAGTGTTCGACGCATTTACAGAACGGGTGCTTATCAAACTATCCAGCCAGAAGCACTTCGACGGCCTGTCAAGCATAGTTAGCCCCGGCAAGGAGGCAGTAGTCTTCGCAGCCGCAAAGGGTGAGGAGTTCGTAGCCGTCAAGATATACAAGCTCGAGACTGCCAAGTTCAGCAAGATGTACGACTACATCCGCGTAGATCCTAGGTACCAGAGAGTCCAGAACCGGAAGCGCCAGGTGATATTCAAGTGGGCCGAAAGAGAATACAATAACCTTCTCCTGATGCGAGAGGCAGGAATCAGTGTGCCTATGCCAATCACACACCGAGATAATATCATAGTCATGGAGTTCATAGGCCACGATCAATTAGCCAGTCCGCTTCTAGCACATAACGCTCCAGAAAATCCTGAAGATTTCGCAGAAGAGACCTTCAGACAACTTGAAGTCATAACAAAAGCAGGCTTCGTCCATGGTGACCTCTCAGAGTTCAACATAATAAACCATGACGAGCGCCCCGTGTTTATTGATTTTTCACACATGGCGCCTCTGAAAGCTCCGAATAGTGACTTTCTCTTAGAAAGGGATGTGAAGAATGTCTGCAGATATTTCTCTAAAATTGGAATTGATAAGGATCCCGAAACAGTGCTCAAAGAGCTTTCTTGAAATCACCCATCGTGATACCCTTAGAAGGAAGATAAGTCTCTAGATATTCATCTAGTCCTTCCAGGTTATCTGCAGATTCTCTTATCTTGTCCCCGAAACTATAGTTCAATGATAGGGCCTTGTATATCGCCCGCCCCACACTGTGTACTGGATTCGATGTGGAGATATAATGGACATCCAGTGTCCTGTCATTTATGCTCTTGATGGCGCCATCATCGTAAAGAACGTCAAAAGTCGGATCGTACATGATAGCATTGGTGGTGATGTTCTCCTTAGCCAGGAACTCATCTATGCTAAAAACATCCCCATCCTTCGCATTAGAGAAGGGAATCAAATCTATATGTATTCCAGGGGCAGCTTCCCATTGAGGAGAGCCAAATTTTGAGAAACTCGCTCCTACCCTTGTTCCGAAACGCACCATATTGATGGGATAAATGTGATCATTAACTACAAGGTCCATGTCTCCGGGCTCTATAGCTTCCTCGTGTATCCTCCTGATGAGCGAATTCCTCACAAAGCTCCCCCATATATACAGATTGAAGAAATCCAATTGGCTCCTGATTTTCTCCACGTGAGAGAACCACTTGCTTGACTCGTAATCATCCCTTACGGCTTGAACCAGGCGCTCATCTCTCACAAATCGCATGATGGCGGAACTCACCTGGTTTAGAAAAACCTTTCCGCACCCCTTATAAACCACCTAGGAATTCTCACGCCATGACAGAATTCGAGTATCGCGTCAAAGTGCCCAAGGACAGAATAGGCGTCCTGATAGGGG
>JAAOYH010000059.1 GCA_018221245.1 Candidatus Woesearchaeota archaeon | reverse complement strand
CCCACAAACAGCCCCATAGGACACACCGCATTTCTGACGATATGTCGTAGGATAGCATAGTTTCTTAAATTAAAATCGAATCCCGAACTTCATGTCCGGAAGAGATGAAGCGATGGCTACGTATATCACAAGATACTGTATAGACGTTGCTGACATTCATATGTACGTGAGGAATATTGAGCAATATGGGGGTTCATGGAAGATAGAGATGGATCGTATGACTCCTGAGGACTGCTTCCCACCAAAACTTTTTCAGCACAATGACACCTTCTATGATGTGTATGTCACGACGAAGTGCAATGTCCCTGAAATAAAAAATCCTAAACCTTTCAAGGATATGCCCTGTTCAATTCCTATGTTTCCTGATAACTAATCCGAAAACTTACTTTTTTCTCCAAAGTACCCAGTCATAGAGAATCCAAGCGACAGTAACAGCAATCGCGAGCCCTGAAAGGCTTGTTGCCGTGTTCTGCTGGAGGTATTCGAAGATGCCTATCTGAAGTTTTTCCGAGAACCAACCGATAAAGATTATGGCCAAGATAAATATGGGAAACATCGCGAGCTTATTCTTGAGAGTTGGATAGTTTCTTCTCCCAAAGACGGTTTTGGCGAGGCCTCCTAACGTGACAAGACCCAACGCGGTTATGACCACAGAAAGTAAGAAAAGGCCATACTCGAGCGTGAGTGCGGCTTCCATCAGTCCGTTATCTCTGGGAAGGCCACTACAGGGACTGTTTCCGCACCCTCATCTGCCTCAAACGGTGTCGCCTTGTCGAATCCGAACATATTCGCGATGATTACGGTAGGGATTCTTTGGACACGGATGTTGAGTACCTTGACTGCCTCGTTGTAATCTCTCCTGGAGACAGCGATCCTGTTCTCTGTGCCTTCTAGTTGGCTCTGGAGTGCCAGGAAGTTCTCGCCGCTCTTAAGCTGCGGATAGTTCTCTGCAACAGCTAAAAGTTTAGTCAGAGCACCACCTAGCTGTGCCTGTGCGTCTGCGAAGGCTTTCACCTTGACGGGGTCTGATAGGTCTTCAGCCGAGAGCTGTATCTTTCCTACACTAGCACGTGCAGTTGTGACTTCTTCAAAGACTGTTCTCTCTTGAGTCGCGAATGCAGATACTGTCTCTACCAAATTAGGTATTAGGTCTGCCCGCCTCTGATACTGTGTCTCTACATTCGCCCATTGAGTGTAGACATTCTCCCTTGTAGATATTAGTCCATTGTATGATCCTACGAACCACATCAGTAGAAATAGGAATAGTACTACAACAATCCCAACAGGGATGATCCATGACTTGTTCTTGTTCCAAAATGAATTGACCTTGCGTGCCATGCAGTGTGTGTGCCGACTAGCTTCTTAAAGATTTCTACTTCTTCTTCACGACGAAGAACGCGTGGTCCTTCTCGAAGGGCTGTAGCTCTCTGTAATCAACTATTACAAAATCATCAGAAGACTCAAACTCCTTCCTAATCTCCTTGAAAATGTCTTGCGGTTTCTTCAGGACATCTATACTCCTTGCCTTGACGGCAAGCATGCCGAATCCTCTTGGCTTCACATAGAGAGTCAGGTTCTTCAGGAAGATTTCTACTTGGTTTCGCTGGCTGACATCTTGGAATAATACATCTACTCCTGTGATTAAATCTGAATATGTATCTGGCTGGTTAGCGTCTGCAACAACAGGTATCATGTTCTCTCTGTCTTCGCAGAGGAATACCAGATCTCGAGCGACTTGTGGTGCGAACTCTACACAATATACGGTTCCTTTAGCCCCTACCATGTCTGAGACATAGCTGGGGGTATAGCCGTGGCTTGCTCCTAGGTATAGGACTGAGCACCCTTCGGTTATTCCGAACTGCTGGCATCCTTTCATCAACGCAGCGCCAAGCTTGCTGTGTTTCGGGTCGAGGATTCGCCAGTCTCCTACTCTGCGTTCTCTGTCGAAGTGCTGAGTTTTTGTGAGTCCTTTGGTGAGGATGCTTCGCCTGTCTATTTTGGTGTTTGGGAGGCTCATTTGGCAACCTCCTCCACCTTCTTTCGAAGAGTATCTCCTACGAATTCTCCTTTGAAGAAATCAACTCTGGCTGCTATGCTTATCTGGTCTGCTAAAGTGGTGGCTACTTTGCCTCGTCTCTTGAAAGGGGCCTTTTGTAATAACGGGTGGTTGAATATGATTCCGTGTTTAGGAGGTCGTGCATTTCTGTTCCTGAGATGTCTGAAGAGCGCAGTCTCTGCACCTAATAGCTGCACAGTTCCGGCAGGCATCATCGCGAGTCTTCTCAGACTTTTTGCTAATGCTATCAGTTGTGCTCCTATCATCGCTCCTGCTACATAGGTGGTGTTCGGCGCGATGTCTTTCATTCTCTTGTCTAGATACTCCTTGATTCGTTCTCTTTGTGCGTAGAGTGATTGTACTGTTGCTGCAAGGTCTAGTAATGCGTCGATATCTTCTTGAGCTAGGTTTCCACCCATTCCTTTGCTTCTTTCTGGACGTTCGAGTACCTTGTTAGCGAACATCTCATGGTCTTTAATGGAGTGTTCTAGTTCAGGATCGTAAAGTGCGTATCCATCTCTCAATCTTTTTACTAAACCATGAGCTGCTTTGTCTAAAGAACTGATTGTGCCAACCATATCTATGATGACATCATCTGCAGAAGCGCTCTCGCTGATTGTCTCTTTTGCGCGCTTCATGCTTGCTATTCTGATCTGCTTCTTTAGCTCTGGCAAGCGCTCATTCAGGCTCTGCAAAGCCTTCGGAAGGCCTCCTTCTTGGTACTCTACAGTCCCTGTTACGTGTTCTAGCTTTGGCATTTCTACAGGGGTACTTAAGGTGTTTATAAACCATGCCCTGAAGGTCTCCATCTGCCTAAAGATTCTGGGCAAGAACCTCTGCTTCTTAACATAGCACACGATGTTCGTTTCTCTTTTCCAGAGTAGTGCAAAAAAACTAGTTTCTCGACGACGAAAAACTATATAAGCTAAGAGCTTTTGCATACACAGTGGGTGGAGGTGGTGGTCATCATCGCCCGTGTCCCTGCGGCTGAGAAGAGCGCATTTCCTTCTCAACCCCCAAACGTCCGCTGGACGGCTGCGAGGGACACACCCTTTTTTATTCCAGACTTGATTCCGCTCTGCGTGGTTTCCTATGAAGAGGCTAAAGCCGAACCTGGCTTGAGGCAGGAGTATCTAGATGGTTGGCTTGAGGATAATCCCTGTAAGGCTGTGCCAAAGATACTATATCTTCCTAATGTGAAGAGGAAGGATATTCCTCCACCTTATGACACTGATAAGTTGATTAAGAGAATATGGAAATCTAAGAATGGAGGTGTAGAAGCAGAATTTTCCAAACCAAGAGGATTTGTGCTGTATATTCCCGAGATATATGGAAAAATGTTTCCCCACCCTGTATTTGCTACACAGTTCCTGTTCGACCGTCCGAATGGATACCCTGACATGACAACTAGAAATTATTCTGAGAGTTTGCTTCATCATGAGACTATACATTCAAAAGATGCGATGTACGGTATGAAAGTAGGAAGATCTGTTGTGATAGATTATTCTAATATTGATGATTTGACTCCTGATGTATTTCACAACGCGGGGGAGGTCAGGGCAAACCTGGCAGAGTTTGTAAGGCACATGGGAATGGGCAATAGTCTCGAAGGTACTTGGTCAAAAATTGAAGCGCAGAATTACGCATACGATATGAGAGATTCAGTAGACAAGGAAAACTCTCTAGATCTCATTGTTTCTAAAGTTCAGTCTAGGATATTAGACAGAACAATAGCGAGATGTGAGTAAATATCATATTTATTCAGAATGGTTCTTGAGATATTCTTGAAGTCGTGGATGTCTATCATGCATATCAAGAGTGGGTAATCTGTTGAGGGCATAGTCTATCTCGTATCCTGAAGTGGTGAGCTCATCAAAAAGTTCGGAATAACCTCTATCAAGATGCAAATCGTAACTCCTAGAAATTTTATCTATCTCGCTCCATAATGCACGAGAATAGTTTGAGGTGTGCCTGAATATTTTATCTTCTAAAGTGAAGTCCAACAGGTAGATATCACCATCATATTCCTTTCTGGTGAGAAATGATTCTTCTGTCATAAAGAAAGGCCTTAATGACCTTAATGTCGTGGGGCCAGTTCCATAATTTACCGCAAAAGGAAAATGAGGTGTTCTTCCGAACTCTTCCATGCTATACTCTTCCAATTCGTTCCGAGGTTTATCATGAATCCAGAGGACGAACTTTGCTGTAGGATCAGTCATCATATCTGCAAAGCTATAAGGTAATTCCTCTTCCTTTCCTCTATGGGTTATTCTAGACATATAAATTGGAAATGACAACTGATATTTAATCCCAACCCATAACTCTAGAAACAAAACTCTTCTTTGCGGGTCTGGCTTTCTGCCCTCTGAGGAACCGATGTAGAATTTGTTCAATGTTTTTAGGCTTGAACCTTGCTTCGTCTTTCTTGAAAGCAGGCGTGTGAGAATGCGTTCGTCCTGCTTTGCACGAGAACTTGTGCTTTTTGTGTAGCATCTCGTGGTACATTACAGAGTCTAGAACTTCTACTGGTGCATCTTCAAGTATTCTAGAGATCATTATGAAGTCTGTGGCATATGTGTAAGTCCCTAGGAGTGCCCTGCTCCTGTTACCCCACTTCAGGTTGGGGAGAGACATCATCCCGTGGAAATATGTTTCATTAACTCTCCAGAAACTCTCTTCTAAAACATCCTCAGTCTCTGTAACAGGCGCAAAATCAGACATCTTCTTGATGAATGTGTTGTAAAGGTCTATGTTGTCCGACTGAATCTTGGTCTTCTTCATCCTGTTTAGGAGGAATTGCATCACGCCTTTCTGAATCTCAGGTTCGCATTTCTCGAACTTTCTTGAAAGGTTGAACTTTATCTCTCTTGCAGACATTCTAATGTTCGCGTTGTAATCGGAGAATCTTGCGTGATACGATACGATTATCTTGTGCTTGGGCTCTTTGCCATAAAGCTCTTTGTAGGCCTGCTTTCCTAGAGTTGAAGGACGCATGGACATCTATTTCCCAAGGGGTTTATCTGGTTTTCTGCGTTATCTCTTCTTGCAGACGAGAATGACGTTTTCTTTTTTGTTAAAGTATTGGGTTCTTAGAATTTCGAATTTCTTTTTTAGGTCAGCATTCACTTTTTTTACGGGGTATATGAACTCGTCATAATTGTCTTTTTCAACCCTGTAAAGACCGTTTTTGAGTTTTTTGAAAAACACTGTGTCCCACGAAAGCCGATTTCCTTTAACGTAGGTGTTGTCATAGATGAATCCCGAGGGTGTTTCTTCAAGTTTCACTATTCGTTTTTTATGATTTTCTAGATATAGTTTGGTAGGCATTTCCAGAATAAATAATCCATTTTTATTGAGGTGTGCGTGGGCCCTTCGGAAGGTGGCTATCCAGTTACTATATGGCCTTATTTCATTGATACATTCATCTGTTGTGAATATCACGTCGAATTTCTCCTTTATTTTGAAGTTGTGCATGCTTTGGACGAATAAATTAGCGTCAGGAACAATTCTTTTTGCAACTTTTATGTACTCTTTTCCAAGATCCAGCCCAAATTTTTCAAAATTCTTGAAATGAGACAAAACAAAACCAAGACCAACTCCCAATTCCAGAACTTTTTTGGCTTTAGGGTTGTATTTTCTTATTTGAGAAAGAACTATGTCTGCTCTTCTCTTTGCAGACTTTCTATCTATATTCTGCTCCCATATTTCTGTTAATGAATCTGTCATGGACTAAGAATTGGAAAAATTGATTTATTAATGATTGTATTCATAGAGTGCATCGACAACCCCAAGAAATAGGGGAGTGGTCAAGTGATGAAACATCTATTATTGTTACCAGTCACCACGAGATTTAAAAACTGCCTCTGGTCTCTGACGAGTATGGGTAAGTTAAGCAAAGGAATGGACAAGCTGAATGCCGCCCAAAGGCATAAGCTGAAGCAGTTCGTGAAGCAGCTCGAAGGCTATAAAGGTCGAGGTACCGAGCTCGTTTCAGTCTACGTGCCAGCAGGCTATGATTTGAACGCCATAATCGGTCAGCTCCAAGATGAACAGGGGACTGCCACCAACATAAAGTCCAAGCAGACCAAGACGAACGTCATAGATGCCCTGGAGAGAATGATCCAGCACCTTAAGAATGTGAAAAAGACACCCCCTAATGGAATGGCTATTTTTTCAGGTAACGTGGCTGAGCGCGAAGGCCAGTCTGACGTGAGAGTTTGGGGGATGGAGATTCCTGTTCCTAACAACCAGCGCCTCTACAGATGCGACAAGGAGTTCATCCTAGAACCTTTGAGAGATATTGTGGATAATGAGAACGTGTACGGTCTTGTAGTCCTTGACAGGAGAGATGCGATGCTGGGCCTGCTCAAAGGCAAGAAGATAGTTCCTGTGGTGCAGACCCACTCCGAAGTGCCAGGGAAACATAAATCTGGGGGGCAATGTCTTCTTCCAGATACGTTGGTCCAGACCGCAACAGGAAACATACTTCCTATGGATGCATTACATAATCCTCTAAGCGTTAAAGCAATGGAGCAAGGGAGAATCGTTGACAGTCCCATTACCGACAAATGGACTGCTGAAAAAAACAAAATCTACACAATAATCACAGAAAGTCCTCGTTTGGAGATATCATCATCGGGAGACCACACTTTTTTTGTGAGAGATGATGAGCTTAAGGAGTTACCCGCGAGAGAACTAAGAAAAGGAGATTACCTCATCATGCCTGAGCGCATTGCCGTGAGAGGTAAAGTGCAATTATTATCTAAAAAGGATTTTACACAGTATATTACGACTCCGGAAGCGAGTAAGTGGTTAAGAACACTGCGACAGAAACAGGGCTTGTCGCAAAAACAATTGTCTCGTATGGCTGAGTTGGGCCAATCAACTATTAGCGCGTTTGAAAGGGGGGAACTAAATCTGTCAGAAAACGTGCTTAATCGGCTCTGTAAGGCTTTGTCTGTTTCGTTCGAAGATTTGCGCCAACAATTATCGGTAGGACGTACAATCAAGTTGCCAGGGATTCTAAAACCTGATCTGGCCAAATGTGTCGGGTATTACCTTGGTGACGGCTCACGTGAACACGATAGATTGACGTTTTTTGAACAGCGTGAAGATGTGGCAGCACACTACGAGAGATTGCTGACTTCGATTTTTTCGGTTAATGTCAACACCAAATATAGACGAGACAAACACTATTATCAGATTAGGCTGTATGGTCAACAGGTAGTGAAATTCATGGATGATAACTTCCCTGAGATCTCGGGGGCGTTGACGTCCACTATTCCGAAGAAAGTGTTTATGTCTCCACCGTCCGTTGTTGCAGGATTCTTACAAGGATTGTTTGACGCAGAAGGGTATGTGGTAAAGGATAAAGTTGGAATTGGTATGAATAACAAGAAGATAATCCAGTCGATGCAGATGCTTCTTCTCAGATTCGGCATTGTGTCTTCGTTTCTTCAGTACGATAATAGACGGAACCCATACTCGAATAACACAAGATATATTCTTCAGATTACAGACAAGATATCATTACGGGCATTTAGACGACGAATAGGCTGGAGTTCTAGTGAGAAAAAGAAAAAGCTTGATCAACTAATATCACAAAAATCAGAAATGACGAGAATACGCCAGATGTTCCCAACAGGACGGATGGTGCGTCAAATAATAGAAGATGCAGGACATAATCTGGAGCTCTTCCCAAAAGTGAATAGTTTCTTCAGGAATGAACGGGGGCTGAGCAAGACTGCGTTTATTAGGTCTGTTGCAGAAGAGGTTGATGATAAACAACTTAGAGAGAAATTGTTGGGTTTGGTGAACACACCTCTTCTCCCTGTGAAAATTGCAAGTATAAAGACAACGAAGAAAAAGACTAAAATGGTAGATATCTCCGTCAGAAATCAGAGTTTCGTTGCTAATTGCGTTATCGTTCATAATTCTGCCCAACGTTTCGAGCGATTGCGCGAAGGCGCAACAATTGAGCACTTCAAGAAGATAGCAGCATACATGAAAGACCAGTTCCTCCCGATGGGAGAAGAACTGAAAGGAATAATTCTCGGTGGTCCGGGTGTTACAATCAACAAGTTCATGGGTCACGATTACATCACGGGTGACCTGAAGAAGAAAATTCTAGGCACGAAGGATCTCAGCTATACAGGAGAGTTCGGCCTTCAAGAACTCCTTGAGAAAGCTTCTGATATTCTGGCAGACGAGGAAGTCGCGGATGAGAAGAAGATCATGCAGAAGTTCTTCGGCGAGCTGTCCAAGGACACTGGCCTGGCAGCTTATGGCCAGAAGGATGTGATGGATATGATCCAGTATGGCGCTGTGCAGATGGTTTTGCTTTCAGAGGCTCTGGGTGATGAGATGATGGAGCTTTACGAGGCGGAAGCCGAGAAGATGGGCACAGAGGTCAAGGTAATCTCAACTCATACAAGAGAGGGTGTCCAGCTCAGGGAGATGGGGAAGATTGCTGCAATATTGCGCTACCGAGTAGAGAATTGATACGCTCCAGTCCCTTTTATCATGTTTTCCCAGGTCTTGGCTTTCATTGCTTTGCTCATATGGGTGTTTGCGCCACTCGTGCTGGGGAGAATGATGTTTGGTGTCTTAAGGCCCCACGCATTTGCAGCGGCATTCACGCCGTTGAAAGCTACAAGTTTAAGGGGATAGCAATCCAATATGCCAAAGTCTATTCCCAGAATATCTTTGATATCTGAGTCAGAGCTTCCTTTTCGCGAGCAATAAGAATACACGTCCCAAAGTCCTATTCTGTTCTCCAGGAGTCCAGATGTTCTTTCTTTGTATTCCATATCTCTGAAAGGCTTGTCAAGCAGATACTCCATGATGTACCAGAAGGAATTGTTAGGGTGTGCGTAGTACTCACTAACCTCTAGAGATTTCTCTCCAGGAAAAGTTCCCAAGATGAGCATGCTCGTATTCTTATCCATTATTGGGGGTAGTCCTTTCATCTTCGCATGCTCTGTTTCCATCCAGATCCTGATTCTCTCTTTTTCGCCCGAGATTGTGTTCTCGGTGATGATTTTCTTGGTCCTCCGCGAGGTGGACCTCTCCTGGGGCCACCAGGTCCTCTGTTTGGAGGTCCGCGACCGTATCCCTGATCTTCGTGGCGTCTGAAGCCCACGTTCCTGTGCTCGGGAGTGTCCATCTTATCGGGCTGCTGTGGTACGATATCCAAAATAGCCTGCCACTCGTTGAAATCCCTTTCCTCAAGAATCGTGATGGCCTTTCCTTTCTTGCCTGCTCTTGCAGTGCGGCCAATCCTGTGGATGTAGTCTTCTGGGTTCTGTGGCACGTCGTAGTTGATGACGTGCGAGATGTTACTGATATCAAGACCTCTAGCTGCGACGTCAGTGGCTATCAAAAGATGAATCTTGTTCTTCTTGAACTGGTCCATCACAACCTCACGTTTGGCTTGAGATAGTCCTCCGTGGAGCTCTTCCGCGCGCATGTCGTGGCGCCTCATATTGCGAGCTACTGCTTCTGCTGTCCTTCTTGTGCCACAGAAGATAAGGGTCTTGTCGGGTTTCTCAGTCTCTATAATATGCACTAGAAGGCTGAACTTCCTGTTGTGCGGCGTCACATAGTAGTATTGAGGGAGTAGCTCTTCCTCAACATGTGAAGAGGTCTTGATATGCACTGGCTCGTAGAGATAATGTCGCGACATCTCCTTAATCTGCTGGGGCATTGTGGCTGAGAACAGCCAGGTCTGTCGCTCTCTTGGTAGTGCTTGGATTATGCGCTCGATATCATCGATGAATCCCATGTCGAGCATCCTGTCTGCCTCGTCTAGGATGAAGTTCTTCACTTTGTCGACGTGGATTGTATTCCTTTCCAGGTGGTCCAGAAACCTTCCAGGTGTCGCGACGCATATGTCTGCGGAGATGAGCTCCCTTATCTGGGGATTGATGCTCACTCCACCATAGACCGTCGCGATTCTGGCTTTGGTGTACTTTGCGAGTTTCTTGAGCTCTTCAGATATCTGCACGCAAAGCTCCCTCGTTGGCGCGAGGATTATGGCTTGCAGCCCTGCTCCTTCATTGAGGATGTGCAGTATAGGTATCCCGAACGCGAATGTCTTGCCCGAACCTGTCTTGGCTTGACCTATGAGGTCCTTGCCTTCTAGTCCTGGAGGTATACATTCTGCTTGGATGGGTGTCGGTTTTGTGAATCCGAGATTGTCGATGGCTTTCTGTATAAATTCGTCTGTTACAATGTCTTTGAATGTCGTCATATGTTGTGTAAGAAGTCTTTTACTTCTTTGCCTCCTTCTGTACAGGTGTTCCTGCTTTTGTGAACTCCAGAGTTCCGTCTAGGAGGACCCGTACAGTGTCGGCAAGTTTGTCTTTATGTGTGCGTACTTGCGCTTCGGTATCCCTGTCTCGTAGGGTTACAGTACCGTCCTCTTTCGTCTGGTAGTCGATTGTGATGCAATATGGTGTGCCGTCTTCTGCGGCTCTTAGGTAGCGTCTTCCGATGCTTCCTGATGTGTCGAACGAGCATACGTGCTCTTTGCTCAATTCCTTGTATATCTCGTATGATAGCTCTTGGAGCCCATCCTTCTTCATTAGCGGTAGTACGGCCACCTTGATGGGTGCGAGCTTCGTTGGTATATGGAATGTGGTCTTGCCTTCCTTGATATCTTGTGGGTTGTAAAAGTTATCTAAGAGAGCGAATGTTATCCTGTCTGTGCCGAACGCTATCTCTATCACGTGCGCGACCTCTTTCTTGTGGGTCTCGTCTGAGCAGGACAGGTCCCTGCCGGAGTGCTTCCCGTGTTGCGTCAGATCGTAATCAGTGCGGTCATGTGCGCCGCACATCTCTGTCCAGCCGAAGCTGTTGAGTTTTACTTCTATATCCCACGCGTCATCTGCGTAGAATGCTTTCTCGTCGTCAGCGTGTTGCCTGAGTCTGATATTCTCCTCGGGCACGCCTGAATTGGTGAATAGCTTGTATGATAGCCAAACTGTGAATGCATATGCTTGGTTTTTGAAGTCGCCGTCTGCTAGGGCTTCTTCTACTGACTTTTTCTTTGGTTTTTTTTCTTCTCTCTGTAGTTTTGCGTTCCAAAGCGGGAGCTTGTCTTTCTTTATTCGCTCGTATGGCGCGTAGGAAGTCTTCTGGTCCTTGAATATGAATAGTTGGCCCTCTGCCTGGGTAAACTCTCTCATTCTCAGAGTGAATTGCCTGGGCGAGACCTCGTTCCTGTATGCCTTTCCTATTTGGAATACTCCGAATGGAAGTTTCTTCCTGAAGTAGTCGAAGTATCTTGGGAATGGAAGGTAGGTTGTGGTGGCAGTCTCTGGCCTGTTGTATGCCTCGATATCCAGACCTACTTTAGTCTTCATCATGAGACTGTGCTGCTTAATCTCTTTCTCAAACGCTGAATGGCAGGTGGGGCACATAATCCCTTCTTTCTCTATTGTTGCTAGGAACTTATCTGCGGGGATGCGCTTGTCTGGGAATAGTTCTTCCAGAAGTTTATCTACCCTGAAACTTGCCTTGCATTTCGTGCAGACTATTAGTGGATCTGAAAAACCACCTAGATGACCAGATGCCTCCCATACCTTTGTGGGTACAACTGTTGGGCATTCTACTTCCCAGAAACCATTTACTTGGAATGTATCTCTGATTGCCTGTTCTACATTATTTTTTAGTAGTTTTCCTAACGGTGCGTAGTCGTAGAATCCTGAGAGCCCGCCGTAGATTTCTGGCGAGGGTCCCCATATGAAACCCTTCGATTGGATAAAGGCTATGAGATCCTGCATAAACTCCGCCGGCGCTGGAGGCGCGGTCTGTGTCATAATAGGCTTGAGAACCTCCAGTGCTTTAAAAAGCTATGGGGTTACTTTTTCTTGCTACGTCCTGCTGCAAGAGCGTACTCTATCTGCCTTCCCTCGTTGACAAAGTTACAGATGAACACTATTGGGGGGGCGCTGTTAGGTCGCACATCGAGCTCTCCACCCTGTCCTCTGCAATCCTTGAAGAAGTTGTGCAGCTCCCAGGACTGGATTGTAGCCCATGCAGTCAGCTCTGTCTCCCTGCTGTCTATCAGCAGTGCAGCAATCGTAGCGATTGCTATGAGCATTAGCACCATGAGAACGTATAGCTCTTTCTTCAGCAGGTCTTGCTTCTCTGCTTTGGCTTTGGCCATATCGTTATTTTGTGTGAATCTCTTTATAAAGATTCGGACGGGGTCCGGAGTTCCCAGAATAAGATTCTTGAATGATTGTTTAGTAGAAAAAATGCCGCCTGTGGATGCAGGAGGTAGCCCCTTCCCAATGAACAGGAAGTCGAGCTGATGCTTGGTTTGTGGAAACCTGAGCAAGTGATGAAACTCTGTTATACTGAGGGAAGGGGCATTCCACTATTTTTATGTGTTCTCAAAAGGTTTTTAAACATCCTAGGTGCCCCTGAAGCTAAGGGCTCGTAGCTCAGCGGGAGAGCGCGCGACTGAAGATCGTGAGGTCGCCGGTTCGAATCCGGCCGAGCCCAT
>JAAOYH010000058.1 GCA_018221245.1 Candidatus Woesearchaeota archaeon | reverse complement strand
TCCTTCCACTTTATCATAGAGGTTGGCAAGTCGTGTTCCTTCCCTCACGTAATCTTCGTGTTGTCCCCGCTTTGTCGTGAGCTCCTCTTTTGTCTTCGTCAAATCTCGATTCACAGTCTTTGATAGAATTGACATTTTCGCTCGAGTGAAGCTAGAGGGTATTGTATAGTCAAGAGTAGTGCAAGAATACGTGATATTATCTTGGTGGTCATTCAACGCATCCTGATGAATTTCTAGACTATCCTCCTGACCCTCAATGCTAGCTTCCAGTTCTCCAATCCTTCGTTCCAATGATTCTTGTTCCTTCCATTGTGTGTGAACTTCGGTATATTGAGCTTTGAGCTTCATTAGCTCTGCTTTGTAAGATTTTAGATATGTTCTCATCTCCTCAAGGTCCTTCTTCCGCTTTGGTAATTTGGACGCTATTTCTCTCTGGCCCTCTATTAGACTCAGTGATTGTTCTTTCAAGCTCTTGAGTGTCGACGTGATTCTTCTACACTTTTCCCAAGCCTGCTCATAATCATGGATTCCGAGAAGCTTGTTGAAGAGATTCTTCCTGTCGCTCTTTTTCATTCCGATAATCTGTGCTATCTCACCTTGTTGTACCAGAATGACATCTGCAAAGACCTCCTTTTTCACATCTAATATATCCTCAATTTCCTCAGTGACCACCGATTGTTTAATTGCAAGTTCAATATCATTCGGACGTTCAAGTAAAACGGCTTCGGTTCCACTTTCACGTAGTTTTCGTTCCACCAGTAGATCTCTTCCATAGTGGTCTATTTCAAGAGAGAATCTCGATGAGTTCTCACCTGTTCTGATCAGATCACTGTTGCTTCCTCTGGGATAGGAACCAAACAGAGAATAGTATATGGATTGAAGAAGCGTGCTCTTTCCAGCACCGTTCTGACCAACGATTACATTCTTTCCTCTTACGAACTCTATCTCAGCATCCTCGAAGCACTTTACATCTTCAATTTTTAAAGATTTTAGGATCATTTCGTCCTCCTCCTAATTTTCCTCTTAGTCTTCGATTTCTTCACAGGTTTCCTACTGACAAAATCATATAACAAATCCAAAACTGCTGATTCACCTCGGGTGTCAAGAGACTCTGATAGGATTTTCTTCATTTCTTCTGCGAGTGTGACCCATCGTTTGGATTCGGATTTCTTAATTCCAAATTCCTTGACAAATACTTCATTCATTATCACTTGTAGGGATTGGCTCTCTTGTATGGGTAGACCTGGGTGCTCGAACTCTGTATGAATATCAACATAGAAGGCTTTTTGCGCAGAACTGGCGATGGCCCTGATATCTAAAGGTTGCTTGGTGTCTTTTAGAGTGCCGGTTACATCAATGCGAATTATCGTTTTTTCAATGTCTATCTCTCGGAGAGTTTCTTCTATAGATATGACGGCATCTTTTGACGATGTTTCTCCCAGTTCCAGCAGTTTCCTTAACTTCGGACGTACTTTGTAGGTCAAACGCTCTACCTTAGGTTTCCACTTAGAAGCCTGTTTCTTCAATGTGATAACTCCAACAGAGCGCTCAAGGTCTTTCCATTCGGAAGCATCAACATGCTCTGTCGAGCCTGTGCAGCACATCGTGCCTGCTCCATTTACCCACCAATTGTGAAAATGTCCTATCGCGACATAATCGAACCCATGTGCATCTAGAGAGTATTCACTCATTTCTGCAGACTTTAGCATATTATTCAGGAACTCATGGACGACAAGTATGTTGGGAATGCTCCTGTTCTTTAGAGCCTTAGCATTCTCTTTAACGAGCTGAGCTATTTTTCCGCTGGCTTCACTTCCATGATATCCCAAGCCCCAGATTCTTACTTGTTTGTCATCCTTTAGCGTTATGACCCTAACCTCATCATCAAGATAGGTTACAAGTTCAAGGTCCTGAAGAACATGGATCTCATTACCACCTTGCCTCCTACTCCACGCGTATGATGCATCGTGATTCCCTCTTACTACAACAACGGGAATGTCATGTTCTTGAAACATACCGAACAGTTGGATGGCATACCTCTGATCAACTGGGTATGGTCGCTCCTTATGGAAGATATCACCAGGAATAATCACTAGGTCTGGATTTTGCTCGACCAAAGTTTCAGCTGCAGTCATTGCTGCATTGAAGAAGTCCTTTGCACGTTCATACATACCATACTGACGTACTCCAAGATGAATGTCAGACATTTGTCCTATCCTAATCTCCCTTTTAGTACTCAATCCCACTTCCTCCGTTCAAATGTATCATCATCACTACTCTTAGGTTTCTTTGAGGTCCGTCTCTTCTTAGGTTTTTTTTTCCAAATCCCTAATACATCAATATCCTCTCCACCC
>JAAOYH010000057.1 GCA_018221245.1 Candidatus Woesearchaeota archaeon | reverse complement strand
TTGAACCCGCGACCTGCAGTTTACGAAACTGCCGCTCTACCAACTGAGCTACGGAGGCATGCTTTGAAGGGACTCTTCGTGCTTTTTAAAGATTAGCAGTTCTCCCAGAACTTCTTGTATGTATCTTCCGTGTTGACATTGATCTGGTGGAGACCTGGCTCATATTTCTTTTCAGATTGGTATATCATGACGGTCTCTCCAGGGGGTACGTCTACAGGAAGAACTTCGAAACTCTCGTTATCTACTCTGGTGGTGCGCCAGTCAACGGGAGTTATGACTTGTTTGCCAGTGTTCCTAACTGTAAGAGTCATCGTGCCGTTAATGCAGCCGGAAGTCTCGTGGAACTCGAACGTGAGAGGAGACTGGGATGCGATGCTCTGGTCTAGAGATTCTGAGGCGAGCATCAGGAAAGGCAAAGACAGGATTATCACCGCGCCAGAAGCTAGAAGTATGATGAGTCCAGGGAGCAAGAGCGTGCTGATAGCTTTGGCACGTGACATTCTATGGCCTATCTCCAGGCCGAGCATGGTTATTATGAAGGTCCATATGATTGTGATGAGGCCCAATCCTGGGATGAGTGTCAGGATAATAAGCAATAGGGCGGGAGTCATTCCATACACGATTGCCTGGTATGTATCTGTGAACCTCCCTGCTCCCTTGAGGAGTTTTGCAATCAGATGAACTATTCCTGCTGAGACTATCAATGATATGATGATATAGGCGTAAACTACTCCTCCGAAAGCAAGCGAGATGCCCAGTGCGAAAGGCACTATGCTAGAGCCCGTGAAGCTCTCAATGAAGGATCCTATCAATGATCCTGCAAACTGGACTATGAGGAACATGATTGTAGCTAGTACGACAGAGGGGATAAGAGATATTACGAGATTATATTTGAGCACATCTATGAAACTCTCTTTTCGGGTTACCTCGAATAGGTCGGCGGGCGTCTTTAGGGCCATCGCGACCTTAGGCCAGATACCTGGCTCTGATTCTTTTGCAATCTTTTTCTCGTCGATCTTGTTAGGATTTGAGATTTCCTTGAGCGCTTCCTCAATCTCGTCGGCATCCCATCCGGCTTCGACGCAGGTCTGCATGAGCTGGGCAGGAGTATAGCCCTCATGCTCTTCCTTGTTCAGGTAATTGAGAAGCTCTTTGCTTACCATCTAGGTATTCTTTACAGGAGTCTTTTAAATGCTTTACTCGAAGTTTATTTAATCCAACAGCATTTCCTCTATTCATGGACAGATTATTTGTGCCTTTGAGCAGCGAACCATTCGAGGATTTTATCAATAATGGGAAGCAATACGAGATTAGAGCACATGCGAGGAATTTTTCGAACAAGTTCGTGTATACGGGAAGGGATGTGGAACTAAGGAAAGGTTATTCAGGGTCCAGCATCTGGGGAACAATAGGAGATGTGTTTGTAGATACTCTTGACTCCATCATGGATAATGTTGATTACAGGCTCATAGAACCTAGAGCACAGTCAAGAAAAGATGCCATCAGGGAGAACATTGAACAGATAGGGCTTCATGATGAGTACATAGCGTTCCAGATAATTATGTGAAGAGTGCCTTGTACTGCCCGTACCCTTCTTCCTCGAGCTTATCTGCAGGTATGAATCTCATTGCTGCTGAGTTCATGCAGTACCTTAGACCGCTTGGTTCAGGGCCGTCCTTGAAGATGTGTCCTATATGGGAGTCTGCTTCATTACTTCTGACCTCTGTTCTAGAACCAAATATATTGTAATCTTTCTTCGTTACTATATTATCTATCTCGAGAGGTTGAGTAAAGCTAGGCCATCCTGTGCCTGATTTGTACTTGTCTATGGAGCTGAATAGAGGTTCTCCCGAGACTATGTCCACATATATTCCTGGCTTGGTGTTGTTCCAGTATTCGTTGTTGAAAGCCTGTTCTGTCCCGTCTTCTTGGGTTACCTTGTACTGCAGAGGCGTGAGTGTGTTTTTCAGCTCTTCATCCGATGGCTTTGAGTACTTTTTCTCCTCTTCACCCCAGATACTGGAGTTATCCCAATTGTTTTTGATGAATTTGTCTCTTCCGGAGCGGCCGCGGTAGAACTTGTACTTCAGAGATCTCTTTTTGTAGTAGTCTTGGTGATAATCTTCCGCAGGATAGAAGACCTTGAAAGCTTCAATCTTGGTTGCTACAGAATTGTTAAACCTCTTCTGAACAAGTTTTAGAGATTCTTCTGCAACCTTCTTCTGCTCTTTATCGTGGTAGAATATGGCGCTCGTGTACTGGAACCCTCTGTCAACGAATGAGCCGTCAGGATCTGCAGGGTCTATCTGATGCCAGTAGATATCTAGAAGCTCTTTGTATGTGACCTTTTCAGAGTCATACTCGATTTGGATGGCTTCCCTATGTCCTGTTGTGACTTGTTTATAGGTAGGATTTTCTACGTTACCGTTCGCGAATCCAGAGGTAACATTGTAGACCCCTTCTAAAGATTCGAAAGGATGCTCCATGCACCAGAAGCAGCCACCTGCGAACGTGGCTTTCTTGATTGTGATATTCTTAGGTACTGGCGTTTTGACTTTCTGCTCTGGTTCAGAGAACTGTAGGGCGCACGCGGACAATAGGACAAGTGTGAGTATGAGTAAAACTTTCATGCTGAAAAAATTTTCCTTCTGTTTTAATATCTTGTCCAAATTTCCAATATGTATATAAACCATTTTCTCGAGATTAACAGTATGAGAGTAGAGGTTGCGGTAATACTTTTTCTGGTTCTAGTTTCTTCTGTATCTGCGGCCACTTCCTCAGTACATGGAAATATTGTTGTGGACCCGAGCAATCCGGAGTTCCTAGAGTATGCAGATGGCACTCCTTACTGGTTGTGTGCTCCAGGAGAACC
Organism: Candidatus Woesearchaeota archaeon; assembly: GCA_018221245.1. Classification (GTDB taxonomy): domain Archaea; phylum Nanobdellota; class Nanobdellia; order Woesearchaeales; family UBA525; genus UBA525. Next base: position 1,032 of record JAAOYH010000057.1, on the reverse strand, counting down.
TGAAGGATTCCTGTTCCAAGGCACCAAACAAGCAGACGGAACTAGATTGGGCGGTGGACAGAGCGATGATATCGCAAGACTGGCTAGGACTGGCGCGAATGGGGTGTATATTCAACTTGTTAGGAGTCATGGGGGTGATGGTGACGTTACCCAGAACCCTTGGATAGGCGAGCAGCCTTCTGGAGGTCTTGACCAGGATATCTTAGATCAGTGGGAAGGTTGGTTTGATCAGATGGACGCGGCAGGAATCACTATGTACCTGTTCTTTTATGATGATGGTGCTGACCCGTTCAACACTGCAGACATGGAAGCTTCCGAGAGGGACTTCGTCCGAGATATAGTGAACGAGTTCAAGCATCACAAGAATCTTGTTTGGGTGATTGCAGAGGAGTATTCTGAGGATCTTTCTGTGGCTAGGGTGTCTCAGATAGCTGCGGAGATAAAGACAAACGATCCAGTGCATCCTGCGGGGAACCACCAGCTTAAGGGGCTGTTATTTGATCATCCTGATGATTCTAACCTCGATCAGTTCCTTATACAGTCCAATGGCGTAGGGGCGGATGACTTCCACAATAAGATGCTGACCGCATGGAACAACGCAGCAGGAAGATATAATCTCAACTTTGCTGAACCAACGCGTGGCGCAATAGGAACTGGAATAGCTGCGCGTCAGATAGTCTGGGCGATTATGATGGGTGGCGCGTATGTGATGCCTATTGACTGGGATTTGGCCAATACGCCTATAGAACGACTCGAAGAGTGTGGCTATGCTGTAGAATTTTTTGAATCTGTTGATGTTCAAACTATGGGACCGCACGACGAGCTTGCTTCGGGAAGCACCAACTATGTATTTGCAAATCCCGGAACATCATATATCTTGTATGGTAGGTCTGGAGGGTCTCCAGGGGTTTTAGGTCTTACTTCGGGAATATACTCTCTCAAGTGGCTTGACACAATAGATGGGAGCGCTGCTTATCAGAACTTATCACTTTCAGGTACAACTACATTATTGAGGCCTTCAGAGATAGGAAC
>JAAOYH010000011.1 GCA_018221245.1 Candidatus Woesearchaeota archaeon | reverse complement strand
GTATATGCAAAAGTCCCACCACCAAACATCACTTCGATAACACCCTGGGGAACAGCACCCTTGTATGCTATCCAATCCACATTCGCCAATACAAGTGATGCGCAGTTCCAAGACAGGATAGCCGATGCAGTGACCCTTGAAGACACAAGCGCCACATTCGCAGTCAGGGTAAACAGCACAAGATCTCTGAGCTACACTTGGTTTGTCGATGGGACCCAGAACTCAACATCTGAGAACATCACAATCAATTACGGGTTCTTCGATTCGGGCAGTCACACTGTGATTGTCAATGTCTCTAACGACAGGTATGAATCCCAAATGTGGACATGGCGAATAAATGTTACTAACGTAAACAGACCCCCACAACTCATAAATCCTCTAGAGAACCAGACCAGTGTTAACGGAACACTTACAATCACTAAATACTTCACTCTAGGGAATGGCACTAAGTTCTACGATCCAGATGACGATCTAGATAGCGACGGAGAGATAGACGCTAACGAAACAACATCCATCACATTCGTGGCCGACCGTTCATGCGCAGTAGCAGGCTTATCCGTTAACAGCGCAGATCTCACCATACAAGGCACAGTCCTAGGAAACTGTACAGTCAGGTTCAACGCTACAGACTCTGGCGGCATCATGATACAGAGCAACGAAGTTCTGATAACAGTAGTGGATGTACCTCAAGGAGATGATGTAATCCAAACAGTCACAGAGTCTGGCGGCGGCGGAGGGAGCTCATCTAGGAGCACATACGTTCCACTCATCAAAGAAGAGATTAAGCCAGAAGCATTCAACCTTATAGCTCCCAAGCTAGTGACCATATACCAAAACAACAGCATAGACATACCTATAGAGATTAACAACACTTGGAACGGACCTCTGAAAGAGCTCAGACTCGGCGCAGAGACAAATGTAACAGGTATCGAGACCAGCTTCAACATCGATTTCTTCGAAGAGATACAAGTTGGAGAGACTAAGCAAGTCATCCTAACTGTAGAAAACTACAGGCTCGGAGAGAACTATGAAGTACTAGTCATCGGCAACACAAGCGAACCTGAATTCTCAGATGAAGCACTTATCCTGCTCAACAGCATCGAACAGGCCTCAGAAGGAGACGAACTAGAAGTAAAGGTAACGTTCGCTAACGATCTATTAAACGAGCACCCTGAGTGCCAGGAACTACAGGAAGTACTAGATCAGGCAAAGATAGCGTTGTCAGCCAACAATTTCCAAGAGGCCAAAAGACTCGTGACCAGTGTTATCAGCGGATGCAAATATTTAGTCAGTACCCAACAAAAAGATATAGACCAGCCATCTAGCATCAATCCTCTTCTCACCCTGGATGATTTGACTGCAGAAGTTATAATGTGGAGCGTGCTGGCATTCGTCATCTTGCTTAGCATATCACTCCTAATGTACTACCATTTCAGCCACAAGGAAGAAGAGGACTTCTAATCCTTCTTAGAACGATTTATAATATCCTGATATGTCTGATCAACCAGGGTGTAGAATCTCCTTCTCTCATCCATAGGCAAATCATGATACTTCTTCAAGAGCGCCTTGTACGCCGCCTTCGCGCGATGTATGTGACGCCCATCGAGTGCCTCATAGCAGTTCTCCACTAAGAGATGTATGCGTATATATTCATCATCCGACTCTTCGAGCATTGGCAAGTCCGCCAAGATGAACTCTGGTTCAATCTCATGTCTGAGAAAAAACTCTCTAAGCTTCAACCACATAGATTTCCGCATCTTATGCATGTGAACTAGCTGCTTGACAGACTCTGAGAACTCATCCAAGAGTTTCATCAGCTCTTCGCGTCTGTAATGAACGTTTGCGTATTCTATCGCCTCAAGACTGTTAAGGATGTCCTCTACAGCTTTACGGGTGTTTGCAGAGATATAGATCTGCTTGAGCTCCGCGCGAAGCTCAGTAATTGTGAACTCATAATGCTTGTTCAAGAATCTCTTGAAGAATCCCCTGATGAGATTATAAACATCGTGAGTTTCGACGACAGCCTTCTTCTGGAGAAAGTTGATTCTTCGGACAGTATCCCTCCTGAGCGCATTCATCTCCTTCCTGCGCTCTTGTTCCTGAGCGAGCAACAGCATTCGCTGCTTAATCTCACCGCCTCCTTTTCCCATGCATGATTCTTCCCAGAATGAGTATTTAAAACTTGTCGAGGGGATATACAAATCACCAGAAAAAAATCCCTCAGTGTATCTATTAAAGAGTGGGACTGGAAAATATTTAAAGCTCCCCGTCGAGAGTACCGTCGATGGTGGAGCAGCGGAGCGTTGTGACAGATGAGGCGTTCCAGCAACTGCACTCCGAAGAGTTTCAAAGAAAACTCAAGTTCTTCAAGGGACAGTTCGAGACTGCTAAAAGAGAGGTGGCCAAGCTAGTCGTTGGTCAAGACAGAGTTATAGAGTCGCTGATGGAAGCTCTCATTGCGAATGGCCACGTTCTGATAGAGGGCGTGCCAGGCCTAGGTAAGACTCTAGTCATCAGGACTCTCGCGAAGGTCACAGGCTGTCAGTTCTCAAGAATCCAATTCACACCAGACCTTCTGCCCACAGATATCGTAGGAATCACGACATACGAAGAAGGAAAAGGATTCTTCACCATCAAGGGTCCGGTTTTCGCCAACTTCATCCTGGCTGACGAGATCAACAGAAGTCCTCCTAAAGTACAGTCAGCCCTTCTAGAAAGTATGCAGGAGCACCAGGCAACTATCGGAAAAGAGACGTTCCAGCTTCCCGCGCCATTCTTTGTTATGGCCACCCAAAACCCTGTAGAACTCCTGGGCACCTATAAGCTGCCCGAAGCTCAAGTGGACAGATTCCTCTTCAAGGTCCTAATAGATTATCCGACATTCAACGAGGAAGTCAAGATTCTTAAGACAAACATCACGACCCACGAATTCTCAGAATTCGAGTTGATTCCTGTGCTTTCCCAGATGGATCTCTTGGATGCACAAAAGTTCGTCAAACAGATATATGCGAGCCCAAAGATAGAGAGGTACATAGTAAG
>JAAOYH010000056.1 GCA_018221245.1 Candidatus Woesearchaeota archaeon | reverse complement strand
ATTATATCCTACAAAATCTCCAAGAGATTGCATAAAATTTTTAAGAGCACTTACTGGTTCGCTTTCTGCACGTAGTTCTTCTTCTGTTAATTCGCTAAGTTCTCTTTTGGTTAAAATTAGTCTTCCCATTCTTAGCCTATCTAAATCGTCTGAACCAAAAAAATATTTTATGCTAGTGAATGGTTGCATTTTTTTATAAGTTTCAACCATTCCCTGAAGGTTTTGGGTTGGTTTAGCATCTAATTCTGCTCTTAATTCTCTATATTTTCTCATGCTTGCTTCCCATTGATATTGGGGTATTTGAGGCATCATATTTTTGATAAGATAATGGAATTTATAAATGTTACTACTTTTAAGGGATTCTCTTTTTCTGAAAAATATAGAATTATTCTCTCTCGGACTTCGTCCTCGCAGAAACTAACAGCGATTAAAGAGAAAATCCTTGCAAGATTTTCCCAAACTAATTTCTCAGCCAGCTCGTTTCACTCGCGGGAGAAATTAACTTTCCTTAATCGTGATGTTAAACTCAATTGAAAAAAAGATTTTTCGTACATTGATAAAATATATTCTAACTAAAAACTTTATATAAAAGTTAAGACGTTTATTTATTAAATAAAAATGGAGGAAGTAGGAACGTACCCGACAAGGCAGGTTAAAAACGGGAGAAGGCTATTAACTCGGACGGGTGGGGCTTTAATCCTAACGGATTAACAGCGAACCAGAGGCTTTCTGACTAGGAGTTATGTACATATACCCTAAATGATTACACACCTAAAAAAATATAAATAACACACCATTCTTTAGAAATATGCCACCTGAAGATACTGCTTTGTTTCGTAGATTTCGTCCTGAAACAGATGTCCGGGGAGTGAGTATTTCTTTAGACAATCAAATTGAAGGAATGTTCGGAGTTCAAATTGGTGGACGGAACGTGTCTTTTTACACCAAAGGAATACAATTCGGAGCCAATAATATAGCGCAAGTTCTTGATGGTGTGCAACTCGGCCTTAAGAATTATTCTGAAGCATCATATGGCATACAAGTAGGACTTATCTGTGAAGCATCCGAAGGATCTTATCTTCAGCTAGGGTTATTAACGTTAAGAAATAAAGATCAAGCTTGGTACAAGAATATCAGTCCACTAATTGGATTTTCTAGAAATAAAAGAAATAATAGATGAAATCCAGAAAGAATGTGAGTTATTTTACTAACCCTCACAAAATTCTTTATCCCTGCCCCCATTTCCAGAACGAATCAAATTCACCGATAGTCCGGCTTATCACTCAGTTGGAAGTAAGTGAAAACAGAGAAAATTACGACAATATAGAATGCGAGGAATGCCCAGCTCTTACCTGACATGCCGAAGTTCCAGTCCCTTTTCGTTTTTATCTCTGTAGATTCTACCGCTTGGGCAATGATTCCTGGTTTCTCTTCTTCCTTTAAGGGAGCTGGAGCAAGCTTTTCTATTTCTACAGGCGCCTCTATAACCTTTGGCACAGGTCGTACTTCCTCGACAGGCTTCGAAAACAGGATAGTCGCAGATGCTTCTGAGTATGATATTAGACCAATACTGACATCAAAATCTCCATCCCCATCCAGATCAAACTTTCTTGTTTCGCTTTTCCGTAGAACGAAGTCAGAGTTCATAGGCAGGAAAGAGAACAGGACGACTTTCGTGTCGACGCGCTTTATTCCTATTTTGAACTCTGTGGCCAAGCCAGGAATCCAGAATCTGTGCGGAGCATATCTGCTAATCTTAATCTCCTCAGGATAATCTGGAGGCACAGGCAGCCCTCTTTGCCCTCCGAACGCTATATTATCGCCGTACACCGAATCTGTAGCCTTGCCAAGAACTCCCGTAGAGATAAGTATCTTGCCACCAGTCATGAATACTACTGCGACCATAGCCACAATACCGACGAGGGCCCACATCTCCAAATCGTCTCTATTGCTCATGTTCGTTCCCAGATATTGCGATTTATATACGTTACCCTAGGTGAAAGTGCTTTACTATACGATATGGCGTTCCTGGCGTGGTCTGTAGGACGAGGCTTATCCTATCTAATAGAATCTTTTTCACAGGACTTGTTCTGTTTGTGAGAGATGGTAATTGTCTCGCGTACACCATGCTCACGTGAGGATCGAAATTGTATGGCTCCACACCCCCGTAATCTCTTGCTAGCTCTATTAGTTGTTCTTGGAGCAGGGATAATTGTCTTGACTCTTTGATCTCTATGCCTCCCCAGCCCGTCCTTGTAGTCAGGTTTTTCTCTGCTTGCATCTTCACGGGCTTCAGACTCTTGCAGAATGGTTCCAGTGCTGTTGTGAAACCTTTTGGATCTTCGAGCTCTATGGTTCTTATGAGTGTGAGGTGTATCGGGTACATTACTGCTTTTCTGTTGTTGAATCGCTTGCAGAGCTGTCTCCTCAGAAGTGCTAGTTTTTCTCTTTCTAGTTCGTGCGGGACGAAGTATAGCGCGTATTTCATGCTGCTCGCGAAAGTCTAAGGTTAGGCATACGATCCTTGTGGGTCCTGAGAATCCTTTCTAGTTTCCCCAGTGCCTTATGTATGGCTACCAAAGAGTCATCTTGGTGTCTTCCCTTCTTGAAGGATGTCAACCAATCGTTTACGTTGCCAAGAGTGTATATGATACCTCTTGAGATGTCGCTGAGATGTTTGAACTCTCCGATAATCATGGCGTATTGGTCAGGATGATATTCAGCCAGATTTCCAAGACCTGTATCTATAGCTTGTATTTCTTGGGATGCTCTTATTCCTGGACTTCTCTTCCCAAGTCCTTTCTCCCAATCATCTAATACAAGAGTGATTACGCCAAGATGTTTTGTAATTAGGCTTGCATCTCTTGATTCATGTTCCATTTTAAGCTTGGACAACTCTGTGGACATGGCATTCGACTGTTGAATGAAATCGTTGAAATCTCTGATGAGCCTGTCTATATCTCTCGCTCTGAAGGTCATATGAGTACCGATAATCAAGAAGATATAAATTTTCCGTCATTATTTGAAATTGAACGGTTTTTTTAGAATTCCTGTTCTATTAGACATTGCATCGCAGGGTATCTTGTAGTTTTCAACACTTTCTGGGTTCTTGCAGTACAGACAAACTCCTCCTTCGGCCCCTATTTGTCCAGTTTGCTTCGCTCTCAGATATTTTTGCTCAGCATGCTTTATGAAATTGTATTCACTCATACCCGCATCCCTAATCTCCTGATTACGTATGCCTAGGCTAAGGCCATCTCGCTTTGCTACCACTGAGAGCTCGAAAGTGAATCCCCTGTATGGCCGATCCTGTTTTTCCGGATGGATTGTTCCCGCCACTACTCTGCCACAAAGAGGTTTCTGCGTGGGTTGTCCTGCAGCTGGTGTGATCAGTGCCATCCCCATTAGCATTGCGCTTAGAAGGTCTCCCATTTTAGATATCTGTGAAGAACTCGTCCATCTCCCTTCCGGAGAGTTTCTTCTTGTTTAGGATGTTGATTTGTTTCTGCTTCCTACCAGTGACGGGATCTACTTTTGCGGAGCTCTTCAGTCCTTGCAGGACCAGCTCGTCCTTATCGGAAAGACCTTCAGGGTCCTCGTAGAAGAATCCATCGTCGTCTTTCACTGGTCAATACCCCATAGATTGTCTAGAACATACGGGCTTCCGCCGCTGAGATTACCTGCCTTGAATGCAGGTGGTGAGGTAAGATATGTATCTGTCCCATCACAGTTTGGCATGTGTTTCCACACCCTAGCAGGATTCTCACACGCAAAGTGATGCACTATTGCTCTTCCTTGAGGACTATCAATACCCCATTTGAAAACATGAGCTACGTTTTCATCTGCATCTCCATCTCCCACGACGTGCTGTACCTTTTTCCCGTACTCATCCATCGATTCTTCGAGAGCAGCGATGCTTCTATTGTACTTTTCAGTTTTAGTATTATGACGCATTTGACCACAAGTGTATACACCAAATCCTGCACCTGCAAGCGCCAATGTTGCTAATCCCGAACCGAGTTTCTTTCCCATATTTTCCCCCAATTTGAGATATTCTTTCTCCCGAATTTTATAAAGATTTCGTTTTTACACCACTCGCCAGTGAAAACAATATGTCTCCACGAGAAAGATTCTCTAGAAATCTGTCAAAACCCTTGTTTTCTATATAGCAAATAAATATATACCACAGCATCTATAAATAACACCTGCAATGCACAAGATATATGAACAAACCCGTCTTTTTCAACACGTTAGGAAGGAAGAAAGAACCATTCGAACCCATAGACGGCAAACTAGCAAGATTCTACAGCTGCGGACCAACAGTGTACAACTACGCACACATAGGCAACCTCAGAGCATACATCTTCTCAGACATCCTCAAGAGGAGCCTAATCTACAACAACATAAGGGTAAAACACGTGATGAACATCACAGATGTAGGACACCTCACGTCAGACGCAGACGAAGGCGAAGACAAGATGGAGAAAGGAGCTCAAAGAGAAGGCAAAACCGTCTGGGAAATAGCAGATCACTACACACAATCCTTCAAGGAAGACATAGCGAAGCTCAACATCCTAGAGCCAGACATCTGGTGCAAAGCCACCGAACACATAGAAGAACAGATAGCTCAAGTCAAGAAACTAGAAGAGAACGGCCTGACCTACAAGACGTCCGACGGGATATACTTCGACACGAGCAAGCTGGATGACTACAGAAAACTAAGTGGACAGAACACAGAAGACCTGAAAGCCGGAGCAAGAGTCGAGATGGGTGAGAAGAAGAACCCCACAGACTTCGCCTTGTGGAAATTCTCTCCAAAAGACCACAAAAGAGCAATGGAGTGGGACTCGCCTTGGGGCGTTGGATTTCCAGGATGGCACCTGGAGTGCTCCGCAATGAGCATTAAATACCTGGGAGACCAATTCGATATTCACACAGGAGGAATAGACCACATCCAAGTGCATCACTCCAACGAAATCGCCCAGGCAGAAGGCTCCACAGGCAAGAAGCCCTGGGTCAAGTTCTGGATGCACGGCGAATTCCTAGTCCTAGACAAAGGAAAGATGGCCAAGTCAGGCGAGAACTTCATAATCCTAAAGACCCTAGAAGACAAAGGCTTCGATCCTCTTGTATACAGGTACATGTGCCTCACAGCACACTACAGGCAGCAGCTCACGTTCAGCTGGGATGCTCTAGAGACTGCCAAGAACGGCTTCGAGCGAATCAAGACTAAAATATTAGATCTCAAACAACAGAAAGCACCCAACGCAGACTCGCCAGCCACAATGAGCAAGCACGAAGCGACATTCCTGGCTGCAATAAACGACGATCTCAACATGCCTAAAGCTCTGGCAGCCCTCTGGGACATGCTCAAGGACGATTCGCTCTCAGGCGAAAAGAGGAGAATGCTCGCAGAGAGGTTCGACGAGATCCTAGGATTGAGCATCAAGGAGATTGGAACGGACTCAATCCCCGACGAGATTCTAACTCTGGCTGACCAGCGACAAATTGCTCGAGAAAATAAAGACTGGGCTACCTCAGACAGTATCCGAGACGATATCAAGAGCAAAGGATACATCGTTGACGACATAAAAGACAGATACACTCTGAGGAAAGCATGACTGAACTTCTATTTGCGGGCGGAGAAGGAAAATGGGTGCCTGGTTTTTTAGATAGAGAGGATTTCGAATACCTCGATGACAGAATCGAAGGATATGGCCGCAAATGGGTCTTCTGGGGCGGGCGTCACTACGTAATTTGCCACCCCAAGAAAGAAAAAGACGAGAGAGAGATACAAGGAATAGTCTACAAATTAAGCGACTCTGATCTAGAGACTCTTGACAAGAAACTCCTCGGACTCCTACCTAGAGGACAACGCTCATTCGAACGGGAACAGGTAGAGACACATTCTGGATTGACAGCCTGGGCCTACATATATCAGAAGTAATTCACTTTTCAAGGTTTATTTTTGAAATATACTCTTTAAACTCCTTGTCGCGCTTATCAAAATCATAACTGCAGGGTTCATTATCGAAATCCCCAAATACAAAAGAGACACTGGATCGTCCCAACATCGAACCATATGATCTTACAGTCCCATCATCCCTGACGACTTCGACAATATTATAGCTATGATTATTCGAATAGTAATTAATCATCTCCCCGTCAATGATGCCTGTAAAAATAATCTCATCCACATAATCAAGGGGTTTAGCCTCTCGAACGCATCCTGTTAGGGCCATCGTTGCCAACGCCGCCAATCCTAAATTTCGCATTCCCACGAGATTGGGATTCCTACAGAGTTTAAGAAACTACTCGATATCTACCTTGAACTCACCAAGCTCATGGTCGAAACTTTCCGCTTTAGTCACTGCAATCAAGTCATTCTCTGCAAGAGTCAAATCCTGCTCAGAAAGGACTCTCAACATACTCACAGGCGCATTCATGCTGAGCTGGTTCGCAGATTTGTACTTCCTAACTTCTTGGACTGCCTTGACTATATCCTCACCCACAAGCTCTGCCTCGGAATCAACCCATTCCTTCCTGAAATCCGGCCAGGAGCTGATATGGATGCTCTTCGTCTTGTTCTCGAAAGGCAGCATAGCATAGATCTCTTCCGTAATGAAAGGCATGATTGGTGCGAACAACTTCAAAATACCCTCAATAACCTGTGAAAGTGCATACTGCGCAGATGTCTTCTCTATCGTGTCCTTCGGATCATAAAGCCTGCCTTTGACAATCTCAAGGTAGTTGTCACAGAAGTCGTTCCAGAAGAACTGCTCCACGTCGAATTTAACTTTACTATGATCATATGCAGAGAATGCGTCGGTAGATGACTTTACAAGCCTGTTGAACTTGCTCAGTATCCAGCGGTCCATGAGCTCTAGGTCCTCAAACTTCGCATTGAACCCTTTGTAGTCATCAAGATTCATTATCACGAACTTACTGGCATTCCATAACTTAGTCAAAGTCTTATTTCCTGTGACGAGATCCTTCTCCATGTAAGGTATGTCATCCCCCAATTTGGCTCCTGCAGCCCAGAATCTTATCGAGTCTGCAGAGAACTTGTCCATCACGTCCTGCGGAGAAACTACATTACCTTTGCTCTTGCTCATCTTATGACCCTTAGGATCTGTCACAAATCCGCTGATAGCTATATCTTTCCAAGGGATTGTTTCCTTACTGAAAAGACTCTTTACGATAGTGTAGAACGCCCACGTCCTGATTATGTCATGCGCCTGCGGTCTAAGACTCATAGGTATGAGATCTTGTTTGCCATGCATCGCTAGTGCAATCTGAGGCGTGACACTCGAGGTGGCCCATGTGTCCATAACATCCTCTTCTGGGACCAGGTGCTTCCAGTCAGATTCTGGGACACTCTTTGGCTTGTCCACGAAAGGATCTACAGGAAGCTGGGACTCATCCGCAATAACTGGTTCTCCAGTTCGCTTATCATACCACACTGGGAAAGGCACTCCGAAGTATCTCTGGCGCGAGATGCACCAGTCCCAATTCAGGTTCTCGACCCAGTGCTCATATCTTACCTGCATGTACGCGGGATGCCAATTGATTTTCTTACCTGCTGCCAGGAGCTTGTTCTTATTCTCCAATACCTTGACGAACCACTGCGTCGACTTGAGGAACTCTATACCTGTTCCGCATCGCTCGTGGACGTTCACAGGATGGGTGATAGGCTGCTGCTTCACAAGGTGACCTTTCTCCTTCAAAGTGTCAAGGATTTTTTTCCGAGCATCAATAATAGAGAGTCCTTCAAGGTCCCCTGCCAGCTCGTTGAGCTTTCCGTCCTTGGTGAATATGATTCTCAGGTCCAGGTTGTAGCGATGCCATTTCTCCACATCATCCTTGTCTCCGAATGTACAGATCATCATCAGTCCTGTGCCCTTGTCTATAGCGACCTCCTTGTCGAAGATTACAGGGACTTTGTAATCGTAGAGAGGGATAGTGATTCTCTTGCCTTTCAGATGTGTATATCTCTCGTCGTCAGGATGTGCTGCAAGCGCGACGCATGCTGGGATGAACTCGGGTCTGGTGGTGCTGATTATGAGCTCCTCATCACCCGCCTTGAAGATTACGTCGTTGAAAGTGCTCGTCAGATCCTTGTTCTCAAACTCTGCCTGAGCTATAGCTGTCTGGCAGGTCATGCACCAGGCCACAGGAGTCTCTTTTCTGTGGACGAGGCCCTTCTTGTATAGGTCGATGAAGCTATGCTGGCTAATCTTCTGAGAATTAGAATCAATAGTGCTGTAGACAGTCTTGAAGTCACAACTCATGCCGATGCGTTTCCAATCTTCTACAAACTCAGGCAGGAGCTCCTTGATAGTGAAATGACAGAGCTCTCTGAACTCTTTTCTGGACATCTTGGTACTCGATACTTTCTTCGTCTTCTCGACCAGCCTCTCTGTAGGGAGACCGTTGTCGTCCGTTCCGAATGGATAGAAGACATTGCCTGTCTTCATGCGCCAGAAGCGAGCATAGAAATCCTCTTGTGCATAAGATGATGTGTGTCCTATGTGCATCCTTCCGCTGACTGTGGGGGGAGGCGTGTCGATGGTATAACTGTCCTCGTCCGGAACTATCTCATATATCCCTTCATCCTCCCACATCTTCTGCCATCTGGGCTCTGCCTCGTGCGGGTCGTAACGTTTGGGAAGCTCCTTCATGACTGAACGTGCTCAAGGGATTCTTTTAAAGCTTTCCGACACAGTAATAAACAGTTCTTCCAGATGGACACCATGCTCCAGGTAATATTGCTATTCATAGGTATTGGACTGCTCGTGAAAGGAGCTGGCTGGCTGATAGATGGTTCTGCCTCTCTCGCCAAACGCTGGGGAATGTCCCAGCTCCTGATAGGGCTCACAATAGTGGCTTTCGGCACAAGCATGCCTGAGCTTATCGTGAATCTTATCTCCGCAGTGAGAGGTAATGTAGACTTAGCGTTGGGCAATATCATAGGTAGCAACATAGCCAATATCATGCTCGCCCTCGGCCTGATGGCCTCCATAAGAGTTATCCATGTCAAGTTCTCAACAGTCTGGAAAGAGATACCTTTCGTAATCCTCGCAGGAGTCGTGCTCTTTCTTCTCACAGAACAGCTCACAACAGGCCCTAAATTGCTGTCCAGATTCGATGGCATCATTCTTCTGATACTCTTCGGAGTATTCCTCTACTATGTAGCAGAGTCCGCAAGACAGCAAGGGCCCAAGCATATGATGAGGGTTATCCTCCATCCCAAGAGACGGTCAGTTCTACTGGTGATTGCCGGTTTTGCCGGGCTGTATCTTGGTGGCCTCTGGACTGTTAATGGAGCAATCTATGTAGCGAATTATTTCGGGATGAGCTCCTTCCTCATATCCGCGACCATAGTCGCTATAGGCACCTCCCTTCCTGAGGTAGTCACCACACTAGTTGCCCTGTTCAAGAACGAAACAGATCTTGCTGTCGGTAATATCATAGGCTCCAACGTTTTCAACATTTTCTGGGTGCTCGGAATAACCTCCATGATAAGACCTATGGACATACCTGCTTTCGTAAGCGTCGATATCGCTATAATGATCGCATCTTCACTATTACTCTTCCTGTTCATGTTCACGGGAGTGAAGCACAGGCTAGAACGATGGGAAGGTTTCTCTTTATTAGGCCTTTACGTGCTGTACATAATATTCTTGGTAGTTAGAGGCTGACGAAGTATCAGTTGAACCTACCCGCAATCCTCATCAGAGCCTCGTGCGCCTTAACAATATCCTTCTCACCCAAGAAAATACTAATGTTAGGGTATACAGAGAAGACTATCTCAATGTTGATGTCCTGCGTCGCAAGCTCGTTGGCTATTCTAGAAAGTATGCCCTTGGTCGCCCATCCTTTCTCGGTGAGCTTTATGTTGACTTCCACGAGCCCCGTGTTGACCTTGTCGACCGCAGAATCAGGGAAAAAGCTCTTCGCCTTCTCCATGCTGTCCCTATCAACAACTATCTTTAGACCCCAGCGAGTCTTGATTAGCCTGAAAACATCATTCTTCAGAAAATCCTCGTGGCCCATCAGCTTGCCTATGTAATTGTAAGTATTGGTAGTATTCTTCAATATGAGCAGGCTGATGTTAGTCTTCGTGCTGATAATGCTATCACCAAGAGCAGTCTTAATTCGCGCGTAATCATCCTGTATGGTCTGGTCTGCCTTGTATCTCCTGATTGCAGATATAACCGAATCCAAGGAACCTTTAATCTGGTAAGTATCAAGAATGTACTGCGAGAGCGCAGATACGTTTATGATCCCTCTCTCCAGATCTTTCTTGATGGTAATATCATTGTCTAGGATCTCCCAGACCTGTTTCGTGATACTGACCATAAATGTCCAGAACCGGTCGAGGTTTTAAAAAGGTTGTGCAAAATCGGTCACTTAAGAAAAAGAGCTCTCTCCGACGGAAAGGTTAAAAAGAGCTCCCTCTTGGAAACAGCGTGGCGGTTCACTACGAAGCGAAGGGGTTCAAAGAACCAATAAAAGAGCTGACCGCCGGACAAAAGGAGACTCTTGGCCTCTTAGAGCAGTTTCGTGCACTCGGGTTCGAACACGCAACAAAAAAAGAAAAAGAAGAACTGGAAGAAGTCCTTGATAAGGTCCTTCCTATGTCTCGAGTGATAGAACGAGAAGTAAAGAAAGAGCGTAAGAATATCAAAAGAGGTGAAAAGGACTTAGACAAGTTCATAAGGATGCTTACCCACAAAGATTTCTTCCATCACTCATTAAAATCTCATCTTTTGGCAGTCAACAATAAGATTGCTGAACTAAAAGGACTTGAAAAAAGAGGTTTTCCAGAAGCAAAAGTGCGATCTGTATGGACCAGTCTCTCAGAGCACCTACAAGATATCGCTGTTAGCTTAGAACATGGCAAGCACATGTTCCTAGTCATCCTGAAAGAACTATCTCCTGTGTTACGAGAGGATGAAGAATGGAACACTTTCATCCGAGACTTGAGAAACGAGGTGGGAAGCATCAAAGGCACTCACCCCCCACACGGAAAATACCATCAAGCATTCCAACATGCCGCTCACACCCTAAATAACATCATGGATGAGTTCGGAAGATCATCAAACTACACCATGAACCGCCTTGTGCGCATCAACCAGCTAATTCAAGAGGGACTCGCCGAAAAGAAAATCAACTTCAAGGAGGTTTCTGATATCATCGACAAGCTCACCACATTACTCATCTTTGTGGAGAACCACATATATCACGAACTTCTTCCACAACTGTACGGATACAAGGGTGTCCTAGATGAAGGAAAGAAGCTCACCGAAAAAGAGCAGCGAATGATTAAAGCGCTCGAGGACGTCTATGTCTACTTAAGAAGTAAGACAGAAGATTACTCTCGATACCCTATTGCGGAGGCCACATAGTATGTCAATTTTCACACGAACAGCAGGAGACAATGCAACACAGGCCGCGAATGCAGCCTCTAGAGCCGAAAACTATCTTCTCGAGTCAGCAAATCTGCTCAAGGATGTCAGAAGGATTCTTAGGCGACTATCTGATGAACTTCCCAAGAAGGCGCCACACGAAGTTACAGACAGCATAAAGCGCACTATGAGACACGTCGAGAGGCAGGCGCAGGCCACATCCATACACATGAGAAAGCTCGACACCCACGTCAAGCGCATGGAGAAACATGTCTTGCTCCACAAGTCACGCTCAGGCAAGGGTTAAATACCTTCTCCAGTTCCCCTCTGTATGCGATTCACGCACACGGCGGACTGCCACATAGGAGGCCATAGGAATCCCAAGCTAAGGATTCTTACAGAAGATGCTTTTTCTACAATGGTATCTGAGAGCATCGAGGCAAAAGTAGACTTTGTTCTCATCTCAGGAGATCTCTTCAACACAGCTATTCCTGGTATAGACGCGCTCAAGTTCACAGTGACCCAACTCAGCAGGCTCAAGAAAGAGGGCATCAGGGTGTACGCCATTCCAGGAAGTCATGACTTTAGCCCCAGTGGCAAGACCATGCTTGACGTACTCGAGCGCGCAGGGCTTCTTGTGAATGTCTGGAGAGGAGAGGTAAAAGAGGGGAAGCTCAGACTGGAGCTAACAGAGGATTCAACAGGCGTCAAGCTCACAGGCATTTTAGGAAGAAGAGGCCAGCTTGACAAGGAGCATTATGAAGACCTCGATCAATCCATAGGAAAAGAACCAGGAGATAAGATATTTCTATTTCACACGACACTGGACGAGCTCAAACCTCCCCGCATGGCAGATATCCCCAGCCAACCAGTCAGTTTCCTCCCTGAAGGATTCATGTACTACGCAGGAGGCCACGTTCACATAGTCGAGAGGTACAACAAAGGCCCTTACAATAATATAGTATATCCCGGACCGCTGTTCCCGAACAGTTTCTCAGAACTGGAAGAGTTAGGCCACGGAGGATACTTCCTCTACGAGGATGGCGAGCTCACCAGGAAAGACATCAAGATGAAAGATACTGTCAGCATACCATTCTCAGTAGAAGGCCTATCAGGACCTGAAGCACGAGAAAAACTGACAGAACAAATCTCCAAGGAAGAGATAGCAGACAAGATAATACTCCTCAGATTTAGCGGAAGAATCACTGAAGGAAGCATAACAGATCTTGATATTCCTGGAGTAGTTAAGCAACTAGAGCAGAAAGCATACTGTGTCCTCAGGAACACATCCAAGCTATCAACTTCCGAGTTCGTCCAGCAGGACCCCCATATAGAGGATGCCGAACACATGGAGAATGCACTTCTTGCAGAACATGCATCCGAACTCAAAATAGATGGCCGTGAGGGGGTAGAGCTAGCCAAATCCCTTCTCAAACTACTCTCCAGAGAGCCAGAAGAGGGTGAGAAACAGTACGAATACAAAGAGAGTATAATCACCGAGGCTCTCGAGCTAATAGACAAGTAAGGATTTTTATAGCAGGCCCTCCGCACACTAATATGAATAGGGTCAAGACGTTTCTTGAAACGCACCAGCGCAGTCTCTTAGTACTTGCAGCCTTAATTCTCACCATAGTTTTCACACTCTCAGGAACTCAGCTTTATCTCAAGGCGCAGCTCATGCTAGGTAACGACGTCATCATAAGCATGACTCTGGATAATCAAGAATTCTCCATACAGAATGGGCAAGTTGCAAACGTGACAATGGAGACGTCAGTAATCACAAACCCGTTCTGCTCAGCTAAGTGTGTAGCAACCTTTGAGGATGTGAGTGAAGACAGATTGATAGATCAGCGCACCTTCGAGATAAGACCTGGCAAACCTTACAGCCAGACATATCATATGACTCCTGACAGCTCAGGCGAAGGACAGATACTGTATCGTATCTCCATGGAATGTCAAGGAATCAAGAGAGCTCTCTGTCAGACGAACATGAACTTGGAGATGAGAAGCGCCCTAATCACTCTAGATCACACACTCAATTCGGATGAGCGAACGGCTCAAGAAACCCTTAGGATGAAACTCATCAATATACATAATACCAACTCCATAATAACAAGTTCTCTACCATCTATGCAGGCCCTCGCAGATTCATTAGGCGCCACTGCAGAAAAAGAACTATCTACGATATACGAGACAGAAATAATGCTGGAAAGAGTTAAGCCTCTAATAGAAGAGGCAGACGCTCAATGGTCAAGACAAGACTACACTAACCTTGCAGAAACAGTGATAAGACTTGACAGGACACTCTCCACAGCCACCATATTATCTGCTAATGAAACATTGCACGAACTGGCAGAAGCCCATAACGCTGTAGCTGCACTCATGCAAAAATCATACGAAAATCTAGAAGCTATCAGCAAGCTATCGCTTCTGGAAGACAACCGATCAAATGGTGCTACGTCAACATATCTTGAAATGGTTGAAATATTCTATAAAGGCAACGATCCTGTCAAGAAAAAGTATATCCTTGAGAGCCTGTCAGGGGAGCTAGACTCATTAAGAGAGAAGGCAGACAAAATCCTACTCAACGAGACTGTCAGGGTTCTTGTGGAGACAGACATCTCAAAGAGCGCACTCTGCACAGTTAGAGGGATATGCCTTAGCCACCCTACAGGATACGCCAGGGCAGTACAAGACTCACTTAATATTGACAGTGCATGCTCGGATCTTGAACTATTCCTTGCGGTGCACACAGGAATATCCACAAGCATCTCTGGAGAGATAACAAATGAAGGCTACCCCTCGAACTCTTCTTTCTGGGATAAGATAGAACTCATAGCCAACAACATATTCCTAGACGCATCCAAATCATATGGAGAGGATATTCCCAACTCACCTATGGGCTCTCTGATAAAATCTTTCCTTCCAGATGGAGAGCTCGCAGACGTTCAACTAGATGGGTACAATCTAACCCCTGCACTGACCAGAGAGCTCATAAATCGCCAACCTACGTCCTGTGGAGCGGCAGACCAAACTATACCCCCTCCTCCCAATACAACCCTCATAGATATTCCTGACACGCCTCAGAAACAAGAAGTGAAACTCCCCGACCAGAATCCTACGTGCTGTATCCACGGATCCTGTGCTGCTTGTTGTGAGGATTGCAGCGGCGCGCCTTTCCCCATCATCTTCCTGCACGGGCATGCTTTCAACAAGGACACATCTGCAGAGTATTCGCTCGATGCATTCAACAGCATACAATCATCTCTAGAGAACGACGGATATCTCGATGCGGGCATGATATCTGTCTCTAATCCAAGCGGCTGGGCACGAGCAGACATCCCAATCACCGTCAAGGCCAGCTATTACTTCGACGCTTTTGAAGAGCAGGGAGAGTATGTTGTTGTGCACACAAAAAGTGAGAGTATCAACACCTATGCCACCAGGCTGAAAGACATAGTTGATACTGTCAAGGAACGTTCAGACGAAGACAAGGTCATCATCATCGCACATAGCATGGGGGGTCTGGTAGCCAGAAGATACGATCAGCTATGGCCTGGCAACATAGACAAGATAATCATGGTAGGCACCCCCAATCACGGTGTTAGCGGAGGGGTATCTGAGCTTTGTCCACTCATAGGTTCTCCTATGGAATGTGATGATATGAAAGAAGGCAGTATTTTCTTGAACAAACTTAATAGTGCAACTACAGAAGCATCTAAAATAGTGATCTACGGAGCAGGATGCGACATGGAAGGGTCCGATGGTGACGGCGTCGTCACAGTTGAAAGCGCAGTACTCTCAGGAGCACAAAATATTGAGATATCTGGAAAGTGCACAACTCTGGAGAAACTCCACACATCCATGCTACACGTAGACAAGTATCCTGATGTTTACAGGCAGATCATAATTTCTTTGGGCGACGTTTCGTAAACGAATTACTAACAAAAGACGCCAGAGGCAAGAATAATATATCTCCATTAGGACGCTTCAATTTTAGCTCCAGTAAGGTTATGCCTACTACTTTGCCTTCTACCCTCCCATGAGGATCTTCTAAGGATATCTCATCACCCACCGCCACCTTTCTCGCCGCCAACGTTCTTCTGCCAAGAAGATGAGGGACCATATCAATAGCTCCTATGATGGTTGATATAACAACTATGAATATGAGTAGTCCGATGAAGAGCTTCACTGCCAGAATAGCCAAACCTATCTCTGATAGCGCTGCAAGTATGGTGAGCACATAGATAACTCTTACAATTGTACGTCTCGTAGAAAAAGCATAACGCCTTCTCCTTCCGAATATCCTAAAGCATCTGTCATCAAACTCGGTACGCAACAACAACTTATGCAGCGCCCTATCTGTAATCCTACCAACGATGAATCCCAGCAAGAGAATTACCAAGGCTATGACGAACGTATTCAGGTCATCCTGTACCAAAAGGAATGTCTCTTCAGCCCCTTGCATTAAGGTGTCTAGGAACATGAACATCACAACTCGAGTACAGTATAAAAAACCTACTTCCTTGTCGCGAGCAGCAATTCAAGGAGAGTGCTAGCGCTCCACGCCTGAGACCAACATCCCGCTGCTTCTTGCTCCTCCGCAGAGGATATTTCCGAGCAGTGTCCCATGAATCCGAGCGACAATAAATCAGTCAGGCCAGCAGATATGACTCGCTTGATAGGGACACGGAACCCCTCGGGGTCCACAGAATGCATCGCAAGGGCTGCGGTGTTGTTCACCCAATACCATGAATCTCCTCTATGATAAGATCTGACATCCTCACCAGTATATCTTGACTGGTATATCCCTGAGTTCTGAGAGATGCTTGACAAGCCTCCCCACTCCAGCCATAATTCTGGAAGAGCAGAATGGAAAAAACCTCTCCACTCCTCTTTAACGAAAAGTTTCGGAGAGATATACCATGCTATGAATATGTTTGGCCTGACCGTGTGGTCTGGGTTCCCATCCTGGTGTAACCTATCCAACAGTCTCCCATCGAACACCATTTTTTGATGAACTGCTTGAACTATATCATGGCACAGGGTTCTCCTCTCCGGAAGTATCTGTTCCTCTGTAATCGCGCATAAAGTGGCGTGGGCATCACATATAGCCAGTGTCAGGGCCTGTATCTCTATACAAGCTCCAGCCCGGCCATCATCATTCCATCGGGTATCCATCCAAGTAGTGTTCGTTTCGGTCCATACTAGGCCGTCACGCATGAGCTTGCTAGCCCGGTCAAGCATCTTGCCAGTGATATCTCTCCAGGTAGCTAGCTTCTCCTTTGGAAGCATGTCGAGCCTGTCATGTTCTCTCAAGCTAGATATTAGGTCTGAGGTTCTCTTCCCTAACCATCCTGGTGCATCAGTGCTCTCTATACCTTCATCGGGGAATATGGCTGCAAGACCACCATCATCTCTAACAGTATCGTACCACCTGTCAAGTATCGCGATGGTTTCTTCATACTGGTGGGTGCTAAGGAGACCTTGTACTGCTATGAGCTCATCCCTGCTCCAGTAGTGAAAAAACCAGGGCAGGCCTGCCATAATTCCATCTTTTGTGTGAAGCGCATCGAATGCCTTGTACGCAAGCATCGCTCCCGGATCATCCAATTTTTCGACATGGGCAGGCTCGAGCTTAGAGATCAGGAGTTGCAGAGCTCTGCTCTGGAGTCCCATCTTCTCGTTTCCTGAGACTATAGCTATGGCTCCTTTCCCTGAAAGGGATAAAATATCATAGACCCATCTTGTATTCGATGTCCCCCTCCTGTCATCATATTCATATGGGGCTTCATGCCAATTGTCTTTTCTCTCAACATGCATAGTCGTAGCTATGACAGTGTTAAGTGAGTAGTCTCCTTTGGAGTATTCTACCTCCACTACAGTGACGCTTGATAGATTGCCTTTCTCTTCATCTTTTCCTTGTCTTATGTTGATTGAGTAGTTCCTTCCGTCATCAGACTCATCGTAGAGCCTCTTACAATCCACTGTAAGCGTGTGATTGCCTGAAGCGTCAATCCTGAGACCTTTCTCAGTGAGTGAGAATTCCTGACTCCATCCTTCTCCAGATCTGGTTACTGTTTCACTAACGACTATTTCATCTGTTGGAGTCTCAGGCACTATGTTCCAGAAAGTCTTCCAATACTGCCTTTTCTCATCTCTTATGTATAAACCATGATAATTGCTAGTGTTCGGGTTTCCTAGAGCAAGATAGTCCCCATTCTTGTTAGTCAGCAAGAAATGAGGGTTATCCGAGAACGTCTTCACCTTTCCGTGCACCACAGTCGCCATCATTTCCCCCCCTTGCTCAGCGCAAGGTTATGGGCCTCTATGTAGCGGCACACAAACTCTTTCCAGCCACAGTTGTTAGAGAGCTCCTTAGCACGGTATCCATGATGGACACGGGCGTTCCTGTCAAGATGAACAAATTTAGAGAATGTTTTCGTAAGATCTGCAATGACATCTTCCCTTTTCCGGTCATGGCGTGGAACTACAAATATGCCGTTGCACACCCCATCTCTACAAGAATCTATGTACCTGCCGAACCCCGCCAGGTCTGTAGTTACCGCAGGGACACCCATGACTGCAGATTCGAGAGGGGTGTACCCCCAAGGCTCGTACTGACTGGGAAACACGCCTAGATGTGTGCCTACAGTCGCGTCATAATATTCTAGGTTTAATAGACCATCAGATCCATCCAGAAAACCAGGATATATTATCACTTTAACCCGGTCATTTTCATCGTTCAGAAGATTGTGTCTGTAACAAGCCCTAACAAGGGGATCAGTATCCTCACCCGGAAGATCATGCGTCGAAATAGGAGGACGCCCTTTTCTCTCTAGTGGCGAGACTGCCTCCTTCAGGTTCTCCAAGAACCCACTCGTGAACCTGTCTTCATCTGTTCCCGGTTGCTTCCCAGCCAGGAAATCTAGCACTATTCTCCTGACAAGCGGCTTCGTGTTCCATTCCACATGTCCTTTGGCGTGCGCATAGAAATTTTTGTTCTCAAGCACGTCCCTCCTTATTTCCCCATGACCCATATCCATGACCCAGAAGATAAATACCACCGTCAGATCAGATCCTTCATCCTTCAACTGCTTATTGAGTCTGTCGAGGGCTTCCATTATTACATCATGTCCCTTGTTCTGGTACTCATATCTTCCAGATGTGAAGAACACTAAAGTGTTGTCAAGATCCCATTGATAGTAAGGGAAAAAATAATACGTGATGAATTCTGTGAGGTGTTCCTGGCTCTGCCCGTGTTTTATGCTCGTATCCTCAAAAGTGGGAAAGTGTTCGAGGTTGAAGCCATTGAACAACAAGACGTCAGGTTTTCTATCAAGGAGTGCCTCTGCCTCCAGCCCTGTAATCTCGCTAACAGTAGTAAACGCATCGGAGGACTTTGCACAGGCTACTTCTGTGAGATGCTTGTCCTGGACGTTCAGCTTGTAAGCCCACTCCAGAGGATCTACACTCTCCAGCATGTCATACAGAGGGTACCCGTTACCTGCTATCGTCCTGCCCAGCATGGTGGCGTGTGTAGTGAAAACAGTACCTACCTTAACCCCTGCAGATTTCAGGTGTAGTATCGCGAATCCTGACATCCATTCGTGCGCCTGGCAGACGACTTTGTTGTTGGCGCGTTTGACATACTCTTCCACTATCATCCCTGCAGCTGTGGAGAAACACATCGGCTCGTCAAACATCCAATCCGCTTTGAGTGAGTCAATTCCATAGTGCTCCCAATATTTAGCCTTCAGCGTGTCCCTATCACTGACAAGCCCTGAGGCGTCCACAAGAATCACAGTAGGCTCTCCTGGCACGGTCCATATGCCATACCTACACTTGACTCCTCTATTCTCTAGAGACTTGAAGATGTCTTTCCACTCTTTCTCTGGTTGGCGTTCATCAAATTCCTTGCTTTGCCCAAAATCAGGCCCTATACAGATATATCCCTGATATCGCTCTTTTATGTAAGGTATCTTTGTCTGTACTACTGTATAGATGCCGCCGACTTTATTACAGACTTCCCAGGAAATCTCGAAGAGCACATCGGCAGCCGCATTGGCGGACCGTGCCATAATCACACCGGAAGCATCCTCCCTAGTAGGAGGCCGATTATCAGACCGAAGAACATCCCTATTATGAAGTCCTTTACTATGAGTTGTTTCTTCTCCCTGGCCGTTAGGACATATTCATCCTTATGCTTTTCTTTAGGAGCTTCAGCAGGAGCCTCTTCAGGCTTCATCTCCTCAGGTAGTTTTGGAGCCTCTTCAGGCTTCTCTTCTTTGGGTTGTTCTGCCGCTTCAGTATCCTTCTCAAGCTGCTTCTCGAGCTCTGTGAAGTCTAGAGGCTCGGCAGGCACGGAAGGCTTCTCTATCTTCTCTTCTTCCTTTGGTGCCTCTTCAGGCTGTGTTGATGGCACTTCCTTGAGATCTATCCCTTCCTTCTTCTCTATCTTAGACTGTATGTCATCATGGCTCGACTTTGGCGGACGAGGATTGAGATAATCATTGATAATCTCTACAGTCTCTACTATGCTGGAGACTTTGTCTAAATTATCAGCTAGGTTTGATTCTTTGAGTACATGGCGAATCCAGTTCGCGAAGTCGTTCTTCTCCGCGTTTACGTGGAAATAGAATTCCTCGTAGCTGATGTGTTCAAGGTAGTCTCTCAAGCCATCTAGACTTGATACTGTTGTACCGTCCCCAAAGTGGAACTGCTCTTCTTGCGGTAACGTCATTGCTCACCCCCCTGCCCGTTACCGGGCTCTACTCCTCGTGTCCCGCTAGGTGTTTGTATATTACCAGTTGCAGGTGTTTCTTGTCCTTGGCTCCAGACATCTTCCTTGCTAGCTCGACATCATCGAACACGTCCTTGACCCAAGCATTGAAATCATTCTTGCCTGCGGAGACGTGGTGGTGGAAGATATGATCCTCTATCTGATCCAACAGCGATGCTAGCTCTGCGACATGCTTTACAGGCTTGCCGTTAGCGAGGACAAAGTAGTGGTATTCAGGCACCTCTCTTGTCAGGTTGTAGACGCGTTCTCTGGAAGTAGTCCTGAGCTTGGCTGCTCGGTCTCTCCTAGGAGGGGACCTTCTCTTAACGGCCTTCTTCTTTACGACCCTTTTCTTGACTGCTTTTCTCTTCACAGCCTTTTTCTTCGTTGCCTTTTTTTTGGTAGCTTTACGCTTGACCGTTTTTTTCTTGACTGCTTTCCTCTTCACAGTCTTCTTTCTAGTAGGTTTCTTCTTGGTAGAACGAGACTTCACCTTCTTCTTTACCATGTACCTCACCCCTTTCTCATACCACGAGGTTCCTTCATTTATAAGGTTTGCTCTCGTGAAGTTTCTTTATCCATGTACGGAAGCACGTGTGTGCTAGGTTGTGCCGT
>JAAOYH010000055.1 GCA_018221245.1 Candidatus Woesearchaeota archaeon | reverse complement strand
CGCCTCTGTAGAGGCTATTTTCCGTGCTGATAAGGAGGTTGTTAGTGCTTGGAGACATCAGGGCATGGCAAAAGTTGTATTGAAAGTTGCTGACGAGAAGGAATTGATTAAAATGATGCAGGAGGCCAAAGACGCGGGGCTCACGACTGCGCTAATCACTGACGCGGGGAAGACTGTTGTGGCGCCGGGTACTAGGACTTGCTTGGCTATAGGTCCTGCGTCTTCTGACGAGCTGAATATGCATTTCTCTGAGCTTAAATTGTATTAACTTGTTAAGAGTAACATATATTAATCTCTCTGTGTTTCCGTCGTAAATGCGTGGGTTTGGTAAACGTTTAGGTGCCTTGAGCAGTCTGGCTTTGTTAGTTGCTGCTCCGGTTTTTGCTGAGCGGTTTAATGCGGATGGGGATGCTATCAAAAGCGATAAGAATGACCTAATTACGTGGAAAATGGGTGAGAACCCTCCCAACACCCCTCCTCCAGAAACCTCTTCAGAACTCATCGCGAACAATTGGCGCGCGATGTCTATGGGGATGCAGGAGAAGGTGAAAAGATACAATACAGGAATCGCGATCTGTGATTCACAGCCTCGTGGAACTGATTATGCGCGTGAATCCGCGAGCTTATGGTGCAAGAACACACCTATAGGTTTACCTTTGAAAGGCGGGCACATCCGTACTTCTTGGGCAAGAATGTGTGAAGATGACACAAAACCTTGGGTGATGTACAACTGCAAGTCGCCTGACTGCGTGCGTGGGTCAGAAGTGTTCCAGCTAGAGGGTGATAAAATCATGCTTCTTTTCGAGAATAATCCTGTTGGTCAAGGTAGAACTATGAGGTCGTTTAAAAATTTCTATTGGATTCCGAAGCATGCGAAACACAAAGAAAGATGGTTTGTTTCAATGGATATGCAATATTTTGATGCCAATACAGGAAATCCAGTGAAACAGTACTCAAATATTCCTGCCACTAACGAACACATAGGTCCTTTTGATGTGACAACTACTGAAGGGAGAACTGGTCTTGAGCGTTCGGTGAATTCATTTTACGAACAGGATAATTTTCGTGTCCCGAAAGAATGGCATACGACTATGCCTGAGCGGCTAGGTAAGAAAGACGCACAAGTCTTTGTCTCAGGGTATGCAGGTGCATGGAGCGAGTTTACTAAGGGACAAACCTGTTTGAGCGCGGGGAAAATTGCTGATTGTTATAAGTTCACAGAGATTTATCTTTATTTAATGAGGGGATCCAAAGACAGAACTGATCCTGAGAAGCAGACTTATGGAATAGTAGAAGGAATTGGTGAGGGGATGGTGCATTGGAGTGCAGCATATCATTCCAACAAAAATGACCCGCCGCGGCGTATGCGAAGCTGGACAGCAACTCAGATCAAAAAATTGCAGAATCCCATACAACCGCCTGTTTACTGTCTGGAGTAGCCGATTTCTTTTTAAGCAGTTCTTGATACTACCTTAGAAAGCTCCTGTAGTATAGCTTGGACAGTATATCGGGTTTCGGCCCCGAAGACGTCGGTTCGAATCCGGCCAGGAGCATGTTCCGACGCTTCTAGATAAGTTATATATAGGCAGGATATTTATATTAGCGTCATGGAATCGACCCTGGATATCATAAGGAACCTGTTCAAAGACGAGAAAGTCATACTCACATTGGGCTTGGTCTTACACCTCGGTAATATGCATGATGATGTCGAGGGTGCAGAATCTGCCCTCGAAACACTTTGCGGTGATGGTACCATAGTGAAGAAGTATGTTCCGAGATCCTATTCGGGAGCAGGGATAGGCGAATACGATTCGGCTGAGGCCATCCCTGGCGAAATTTACGATATGTCGAGGGACGTGAACGTGCAGACAGATACTCTTGAAATTGACGAAATATACAGGTTGCCTTCAAAATAAAAAGAAAAAAGTGCAAGCTTAAAGCTTGCCGATCTTTGACATTTTTGTGCCGCACGTGCCGCACTTGCCTTTAATGTAATCTCTACCGTTCTTCATCTTTGCAGGAGTAGCTCCTTGCATGTCTCTCTTCGCTTTACACTTTACGCAGTATCCTTGTACCATATGACCACCTCAGTCGGTTATATCTTAATTCTGGAGTGGTGGATTTATATAGATTTCTCGTCTATTCTCTCGTCGGGGCTCTCGTCGAGAACCAAGCGTGGGCTATTTGGTCTGGTCAAACTCAATAATCTCTTTAGTGATATCTCTGGCTCTATAGAGCATTTTAGCATGGCAGGTTCCGTGTAGAATTTTAGTTGTTAGATCTGTGCAGATGTCCTCGTAATAAGGTATTGCCATCTCAGGAGTGAAGAATACGTCGTGCTCGTTTACTAGGAGCAAAGAAGGGATATCTAGCGAATTTTCAGCTATGTCCACTTTATTTATGCTTGATAGTAGGGGTTTAAGTGCTCTCTGTTTCCATAGTGCGTTCGCGGCGTAGGGAATCCCTTTTGTGATTGCAAAAAGCTTTGCGTGTGTCTCTTGTGAGAATAGGAGACCTACACCCATCTTGGTGAATTGTTTTTTGTAGTAAGGCAGGTCTAAATCATAACCTGGGACGACTGGGCTTACGCTGACGAAGCTTTTAGTTCTTGGATGATCTTTGCTGTTGTCTGCTGCTAGCACTGCTCCTGTTATTGATCCTAGAGAGTGTCCTATTATCTCATGATTTGATAGATCCATTTCTGGGGTGAGCCAACGGAAGAGTGTCATGAAAAGGTTGACATAGTCTCCTACGGACAGTATGGCTTTTGGCTCGGGAATTATTATGCGATCTCCTCTGCGTTGCAAGGGCCCGAGCCTGTTCTTGTAATAATCCCCTCCAGTCATTGCGCCAGGAAGGAAGAATTTTGTCGTGTTTGCCTTGGTGCTTGGCTCGTACTGAAGAAAGTCTATACGGCGGTTTCCTTTGGAGTTCTTGAGATATCTCCGTTCGAACATGAACTTGGTGAGTCTTATGCTCCTTATATTCTTGCCGACAACATTTATAAAGCACCACTCGGTGGAAGTTGTATGGTCTTCGAGCATCTGTTGCCCACCTCGCTTGTTGAGCAGAAGCATTGGCTTGGTTTCATTCTGGCTGCCATTTACAGCACGATAAGCATAGTGATTGCGCGCCTGCTGTTCCCAGCCAACTCTGGTCTGGTGAGTGTTGTGTTCGTGAGCATTTTCCTGATACCTTATTTCAAGACTCTCTTGAAACGTGATGAGCAGAGAGAACGAGCAGAGAAGGGGTTTTCTTTCAAGAGGCTCCTGGCGGATAACAGCGAGATGATCAAGGTTTACTTGTTCGTCTTCTTCGGCATATATCTTACGTTCATGCTCTACAGCTTTGTGGCGCCTACGTTAGGATACGATGTCGGGTCTATCTTTCGTGAGCAGCTCTCTCTTGAGAGCCTCCGTGGTAACGCTTTCAGCTTTGCGTCCCTCACAAATATATTGATGAATAATTGGTGGGTGCTCCTGGCCTGTTTCCTTGTGGCGCTCGTGGCGGGTGACGGGGCGCTGTTCTTCATAGCGTGGAATGCCAGCACGTGGGGTACAATATTTGGCTATCGTGCGATTGCTGCTAGCTCTGTAGATGGTTCGAGTGCTATTTTTACGTTACTGCTCATAATCCTTATCACAGGCCCCCACGTGCTCATAGAGGGGTTGGCGTACATATTGGCTGCTATTGCAGGAGGGGTGATATCTGACGAGGTTGATAACCCTGACGAGCTAAGGTCTTTCCTCCTATATTTCTTAGGCTCAGTTATGCTGTATATTGTGGTGTTCCTCGTCGCTAAAATGGTTTTCGACCTGCTTGCATCTACGTCTCCATTGTTCTGGTGGTTGACTGATTTTGGAATAGGGATGTTCGCCATAGTGACTGCTTTGGTGTTATTGTGGCTGATGCGCCTGGTATTTACTAACGAAGGAGATAAGATGACTTTCAAGTATAACTATTGGCTTTTCGTTGTAGCTGTGTGTGTCTTTATTGCTGGAGCGATCCTAGAGACTTTTGTCCTCTATAACTCTGGCACTCTCGAGAGGATTTATACTGCTGCTGCTATGTTTGGATGATGTTGTTAGCACCATTGAAAATATTCTTTTAGACCTAAAACTATATAAACTAGTATAACTGATTGCACCTTAGTATACTATAAGGTATATTCGACGACTGGTTCATATATGGCAAAACGCGATCCAAAGCAGGTTCTTCTCCTGGCTATACTTGGAGTATTCCTTATGGCGGTACTTGCTATCTTCGGCATGGTGCTCGTCATCTCGCAACCGTCGACAGGAGTTATGCCTGTTCAAGCAGAGAACCTAGCAGGAGAGAGTTTCAATGCTCTCAACTGGCAATCAGAATCCTCTGGAACCTTGACCCTATACGACCAGAAAATAAGGGTGGGATACAAAGCAGGATCGCTCAGCCTATACGTGCTGGGAGAAGGCATAGAGAGTATACGCCTCAATAGTGTGACCTCTCAGCGAGAAGAAGGATACTGGAGCCTTGACGGTCAGGTGATTGTGGTCCAGGTTGATCATATTGTGGGCACAGCAGCATTTCAATTTCCCGACAGAACTATAACGATTCCTTTGGAGTAAAATGACAAGCAGAAACACAGCAATAATATCGCTCGTATGCCTCGTGGCGATAACAGGCATAGTTGCCCTGGTATCGAACTCTCTAGAGTTAACGCGACTCGTTCCATTTGTTGGCACCGGAGAGGCACCATCTCTCCTGACAGGAAACGTGATTGCATCGCCAGTCTCTGCTCCGCTTTCCATAGAGTGCGGAGAATGGGTAGGCAACTACAGAGTAGTCGCCGCAGGAAAAATAGGGGGCCTAGAGCAATATCGTGATAAGATAGTTCTTCTGCAGGCAGGCAGACCTCCAAGCATATGGCTCTCCAAAGGAGACACCATTCCAGGAACGAACCTAGCACTCACAGGAATCTCAGGAGAGGGATATTGCGCGGTAAACCCTTGGTACCCTTCATCAGGCGCGCCTGTCGAGGCAATCCTCACATTCACAAAGTGATAGAATGACAAAAAAATATGATGAACAAGAAGAGAGGGTGAACTTCGCAGTAGTGGCGATGGTCGCCCTTGTGTGTATAGCGGGCATAATTATCATTGTCCTGGCTAACAGAGATTCAGTAAGCCTTCTGGGCGGAATGATCTGATATCCTATATTTTGTGCGACAAAGGTGACTTATGGTATCGATGAGTGTATGGCTTGGAGGAATCATCCTACTAATCATGATAATCCTGGGAATATCTAGCTCTATAGACACTACAGGAACAGTACTCGCGGGAGCGGCAACTGAAGAGAGTCTAACACAGCAGCAGATTAATCTCTGCGTGAACGGATGTATGCGCAACTGTGTAACTGAGCCTGGCACTGAGAAGGGCTGCATTGCTGAATGTGAGCCGTTATGTGGCGTGGAGCACCCTGGTTCTTAAGATTTATAAATGAGTGTTCTGGACAGATAGCATGGCACGAAAGAAATCAGATTCTCAGTTACTAGCAGCATTAGCTTATCCGTTGTGGCCGGTCGCATTAGTACTCTTGATATTCGAGAAGAAGGATAAGTACGTCCGCTATCATGCCTTCCAAGGATTTGGTTTCTTTGTGGCGTTGAGCATTCTCTCAATAGCTGTTTCTCTAGCGAGCATGACTACTGTTTTCGGTGATATTATCAAAGTTATATTTTGGGTGTATGCTGTTCTTGCAGCGCTGAACTACGCGTCCAAGGCCTATAATGGAAAGAAATTCAAAATTCCTTTCGTATACAATTTCTTGAAGAAGAACGTGAAAGAATTCAAGTGAACTCTATCTCGCCATCGAGGTAGACTCCCTTCTCAAGCTTGACGGGGCGCCAAGTGTCCTCTACCAGTTCTGCGTCGAGCCAAGATGCAAGCTCTTTTGGATTGCCTATGGTGGCAGACAATCCTATTATCTGTGCGTCAGGAAGCTTGTTCTTTACAATTGTTAGGACTATTTCTAAAGTGGGCCCTCTTGTTGGATCGTTCAAGAGATGGATCTCATCCGCTATGACTGTCTTGACACGTGATATCCAGTCTGCCTTGTGCCTCAATAGCGAATCGAATTTTTCAGACGTGACTATTATGAGGTCGTTTCTGCCTAGGTAGCCCTCTACCTCATCCAGATCGCCTGTGGAGATAGCAATCCTCAGGTTTGGGTAGTCCTTCTTGAACTGTTTGTACTTTTCGGACGCAAGTGCTCTCAGGGGCACTATATAGACAGCTTTTCCGCGGTCATGTATGATGCCGTTCAGTGCTGCTAGCTCGGCTACAAGAGTCTTGCCTGATGCTGTAGGTGTGCAAACCAAGAGGTTCTTGTCTTTGAAAAGGCCTGCACTGATGGATTTTGTCTGGCAAGGTCTTAGAGTCGCGAATCCTCTTTGCTCGAGAAAGGAGAATATCTTACTAGGTATCTTTTTCTTGTACTTGGAGAGTTCCATCTCACATCTCTTCGGGGGCTGTTATTCCCAGGAGGTCTAGTCCTTCGCTAAGAATGTTCTTTACGGCTGTCAATAGCATAAGGCGAGCATCTCTGATAGGAGCCTCTGCCTGTGTGACTGGGCAAGCGTGGTAGAAGCTGTTCGCTGCACGTCCAAGCTCCAGTAGTGTCATTGCTAGAGAGCTTGGCTTGAGGCCCTCTGCTGCAGCTCTGAACGAGTCAGGTATGCGTGCTAGCTGTCGTATGACTTCCTGTTCCTCATCTTCTATGAGTAGCTTCAGATCTGCTTTATTGGGAATTTTTCCTGATTTTCTGATGATGCTGCATATCCTGGCGTGGGTGTACTGCAGGTATGGTCCAGTGTCCCCCTCAAAGCTGAGACTATTTTTGGGGTCGAAAGTGAAATCTTTCACAGGGTCGTACTTGACCATGAAGAACTTGATGGCGCCTTCAGCGACGATCTTTGCGGTATCCTGTATTTTTTTCTCGGGCCAATCTTCGCGGCGCTTGCCTATCTCTATGGCTGCAAGCTTCTCTAGTTCATCCAATATGTCGTCAGCATCCACAACTTTTCCTTCTCTTGACTTCATCCTGCCTTCTGGAAGGCTCACGTAACCGTATGAAAGGTGGTGGAAAGTCTCGTCATTAATTCCGATAATTTTGAGTATGGCGAACATCTGTTTCATGTACAGGTTCTGTTCGTTTCCTATAACCCATATTTGGAGATTGGGGGAGTAATCCTTTATTTTCTTCATCGTGAGGGCTATATCTTGAGTCACATAGACGCTTGTGCCGTCTGCGCGGAGGACCACCTTATCAGGAAGACCTAAGTGCTCTAGTCTGGCTATAATGTTGTTTTTCTCGTCGGTAGCGAAGAGTTCTTTCTTCTCCTTAACTATTGTGATTCCTTGCTCATAGACCTCAGATTCAAAATATTCCTTGTCGAATTTGATGTGGTATCTGGCGTATGTCTCCTTGAACCCATCAAGTGCCCATTTGTTCATTTTTTCCCAGAGCTTTCTGACATTCCTGTCTCCTTTCTCCCAGAGCTTGAGCATCTGTTGTGCTTCATCATTCAGGCTGTTGTCGTGGTGCTCTTTCTGTGCGAACAGAACGTAGTAGTCTCCCACGAAGTGATCTGTTTTTTTGTCTGGCTGTTTGTCATCGCCCCACTTCTGGTAGGCGAGCATGCTCTTGCAGATGTGGATGCCTCGGTCGTTGTTCAGATTTACCTGGATGACTTTGTTCCCGTCTTTCTTCAGGATTCTCGAAACAGAATTGCCCAAGGTCATGTTCCTGACATGGCCGAGATGCATTGGTTTGTTGGTGTTCGGCGCAGGATACTCTATCATCACTTTGCGCATCTGGTCACCTGTTCGCCAGAGCTTTCCTGCTAGGGCTGCCTCAGTTACCTGTTCTGCCAAGGCTGTTCTCTTGATGAAGAAGTTTACGTATGGTCCTGTATTCGTGACCCTATCTATGATATCGTCAGCACCTATCTTGTTCGCGAGTTCTTCCGCAAGCTTCGCAGGTGGTTTCCTCTGCTCTTTGGCTAAAGTGAAGCAGGGAAGAGCGAAATCGCCCAGTTTTGGGTCTGGTGGTACCTCTAGCAGATTGTGTGCTTCGATATCTAAACTAGCCAACAGTCCGATTATGCGCTCACTGAACTCCATGGATGCAAGGTTCCTCACACGATTATAAAGGTTTCCGGGCAAACCTTCTTAAACAATACTGCTGGGTGTCCAGTGATGACTCATACTCACGAGGGCAGAGGAAAATATTTAGGCGATGCGGTATATGGTGCCCTCGACGGCATCGTGACCACTTTTGCCATTGTTGCGGGCGTAGCCGGAGCATCTTTGGCTAGCAAAATTGTTCTTATTCTAGGTATAGCTAACCTGATAGCTGATGGGTTATCTATGGCTGCCGGCAATTATCTGTCTAAAAGATCTGAGGAAGAGTTAAGGAAACGACTCCTTCAAGATGAGCGAGAGGGAGTCGTTAGCGATCCTACTCGTCATGAGAATGACTTGAGAACAATATATGGTGGAAAGGGGTTCTCTGGAAAACTTCTGGATTCTATAGTAAAGACCATCATGCGTGACAAGGAGCGCTGGGCCGAAGAGATGCTTCCTGAATGTTCTAACGGAGATAGAATTTCTCCTGTGAAAGCGGGCGCCGTGACTTTAGCAGCTTTTGTTATTGTTGGATCTGTGCCTTTGTTGAGTTATGTCTTGGCTATTGCGTTTCCTGCCCTAGCATCCAGCTCGTTCATGGTTGCGGCCCTCCTTACTGCAGTTACGCTTTTCGTCGTTGGAGGATCGAGAGCTCTTTTAACGGCGCAGAGATGGTGGCGCGCAGGACTTGAGATGTTGATTGTCGGTGGCATAGCTGCTGGCGCAGCATATGCTATAGGTGCATTCTTATCTGCAATAATATAGAAGAAAAGAAGGATTATTTGTTCTCAAAGCTTTGCAATCCACATGGTAACTGCTACTGCGATTATAGTCACGACAATAGCGTATACCCAAGGTCCTCCTGAGGCCAGCGTACAGAGCGCTCCTGCGCCTTCTGTCCCACATGGGCCTTTAAAGAGTGCCTTGATTGCATCATTCCATGCCAGTGCTGCCACCAGACCGAACGCGGCTGTGACAAGAGCTACCAGCTTTTCTTTTATGTCTTTCTTCATTGGTTACACCCCCAAATTTAGTTTGGCAACAGCTAGATGATTTATAAAAGTTAAGAAAAAACAGAATTACTCAGCCTTCTTGTCGTCGGCTGGTTTCTCTTCCTTGGGCTTCTCAGCAGGCTTTTCCTTAGGAGCTTCCTCTTTTGGAGACTCCTTTGCAGGTGCCTCTTCCTTAGGCTCTTCTGCTGGAGCTTCCAGGGACTTGCTGCCGTGCTTTACGACCTTGCAGTTCACCTGTGCTATTGTGTCTCCAATTGTGTTGCCTGTGACTGTCTTCCTGATTCTCATGCCCTTCCTGTTATTCTGGTTGCCGAGACTCTTCGTGATTAAGAGCTTTCGTCTCCTGCTACCTGAGACGTCGTGTCTCATTGGGAATCCTGCGTCATCCGAACCACCTGTGATTTCTAGTTCGTATCCTGCTTTGTCGAAGATATCGCCTTTGAACTTGTCGCCGATCTTCTTACCGAAGAGCTGCTTTTCGTTATCATCAGAAACCTCAAATGTGTAGGTCTTCTTGCTCTTTGCGTCGCCTACGTTCAGTTTTATTGCCATTTTTTTCCCTCCCGAGACTCAGCTGCCTTCGGAAAGTGCAGCCGCGCATATGCGGTCTCAGCATCCTGCTGGAACAGCAAGGGGTTTATAAAGATAATGAAAAAGAGGATTATAGATACTGAGGCTGTGCCTTGTGTGACGCAGAGTATCCTTTGACGTTCTCCTTTGGCGCTTGTCCTTGCCTGTATTGAGGCGTCTTAGTTTGCTTTTCTTTCAGGAGTTGCCTGTAAGGAAGTTCTATTCCGTATATGGCGTACTGGCCTGCTACTCTGAGTTGGCTTTCGGGATCTAGCTCTTTTAGTGTGCTGGCCATCCACCGCGCCCTGAACTCAAGATTTTCCTGATTTTTTCGTTGTATGTTTCTTGGAATTCTGCTGGTTGCTTCCATATTATCCCCTCCTGTGTGTTTATTGACGGATGAGTATATAAATGTTTCTGTATTTCACCACTATTGAGTGACAAACCTTCTTATTTATAAGCTATAAACACATCCTCATATCATGAAAGTCCATTTCGACAGGATACCCTCTGCGGAATCTCCACGAGCATACCTGGACGCCGCGTTTGGGAAAGGCAGGAAGTCAGGAGTGAAATCTGCAGGCATCAGGGATCCTCAAGCAAGGCTAAGGGCTAAAGAGCGTGACAGGCTACAAGCAGTGAGCAACACGTTGGTGGCCAGTCTCCAGAAACTGCATGACGCGTATCCAAGCATGGATCAGTTCGGCGAGTTCAACAAGAACGTCTTTGAGCTAGACATGGATTTTGGTGAAGTGAAACAGGCTTTGGGCGGACTAGGACATGCCATCAGAACGGTAAAAGGTGTTGTAAAAGAGCATCAAAGAGGAATAAATACAGCAACATCTAGGGATAACATAATCCAGATAAGAAAGGCCTGCCTGGGAAGAGTCGCTTCCATTCTAAACTCGACAAAGAAACACTTTGAAACTCTCAACAAAGCCAGGAATGTGTTCAGATCTATGCCTGCTATAGATGAATCTCTGTTCACAATCGCTATAGCAGGGTTCCCCAATGTTGGCAAGAGCACACTCCTGAAGAAGCTTACAGGAGCTGATCCAGAGATCAAGGCGTACGCCTTCACTACGAAAGGCCTGAATGTGGGATATTTCACTTACAAGTACAACAAGATCCAGTGCGTAGATACCCCTGGGACTCTGAACAGGAAGAAGGCGAATGCTATAGAGCAAAAAGCGGAACTCGCACTAAGGTATCTGGCGCACGTGATAGTCTATGTGTTCGACCCTACTGAGGAGAGCTATTCTATGAAAATGCAGGGCGAACTCTATGATACTTTGACTAAATTAGACAAGGACATCCTTGTGTATATCAGCAAGACAGACTTGACAGAGGAACTACATAATCTAGAGGGCTACTCTGACGCTGAAGATCTTAAGAAAGAGTTGAAGACAATGTTCAAGGAGTGGATTTAGTTTTTCTCCTGAGAAATAAGACATCTAACGGGGAACTTGTGCTGCATCCTCTTGAGCGCTTTAACCGCGAAGGGGATATTCTTCTCATCCACATTGACCTCAGCGATTGGCTGTCCGCGTTTGCACTGTGCGGCGAGGCCTATTGGCTTGCCGAAAGACAGCTTCATGCCTGTGCTCATACGGTCTGCGCCTGCTCCGGATGCGAGCGGGTTCTCTCTAAGAACGTGGTGTGGGAAGATTCTGAACTTGAGATGGTAGTCCTTGTTGAGGTTATCCTCGAGGAATCTGTTTGCTGTCTTACGTGATGCCTCGATGGCATTATGGCGCAGCTGAACATCTCCATCTGCTAGGAGAAGGAGTTTCCATGCGAATTTCTTCTTGGGATCGCCCATCTCGTACTTGACAATCAGGTTGTGAGGGCTCGCGCGAACGAAGTTCTTCTTCCTGTACTTAGACCTCCTAGTATAGGGGCGCTCAAGCTTTCTGTACGCGACACCTTTGCGAAGCTTTGCCATATGCTCGCGAGAACTGCAAGTGGTTTATAAGCGTTGTGCCTGGGATAATGGTGTAGGAAATCTAGTTAGTCAACGCATCAGAAGGACAAAATCAAGAGATAGACACTAGGCAGTAAAATATATATTGCTTGGAATAATCCTGAAATTATGGATCGACAAACAGCAGATTATGCTCAAGAATTTGATGAATCTGTTGCTAAATATAATGAATGGTTGGCTTCATTAGAAAATCCAAAAGCCCAAAAAAGAAATGCTATGAGCGCTTTCTTTATAGGCCTAGGCGCTGTTTTAGATATTTTTGGCAATTCTTCAGGCACCCAAACTTTCAGACATAATGGCCCTGCATATTCGAGAACTGATTTGTCATCTGGACAAAAGAACGCAATTGCGCTTGCTTCCGATTGGCAAAGAGTTGACCTGACTTTAGATAAGATTCTTTTGGGCGTTTCATCAAACGAACATATTTCTATTGAAGATGCTGAAGCATGGAAACCAGTTGTTCAGCAGATGTATAATCATCTTAGGGATTTTTATGTCTCTAGTGTGATGAGATAATATCTTGTCTAGAAGAAAAGACTGACAATTGATACTCCGAGCCATTGTTTGGCGGCGAGTAGTAGTATAAATCCTAGCAGGAAAGACGGCGCGAAAGGCACACCTTCTTTCACTGTCACGGTCTTGGTCTTGGAGCGTTTCAAGATGGTTATCTGCTCTTTAGAGAGTCCTGTGGCTGAAGCAGGAACTATGACTTTCTTCCCGACCTTCACATCGTTAATCATCCAATCCCCTTCTGTTAGGGCTTTCACTGCAATCTGCTTGACCAGGAATGTCTGTTCTATCGTAGAGATGAAGATCCAGGAGTATACTAGGACGTAAATACCTAGTAGGACGAATCCCAGGATGAACTTGAAGTCTATTGGCACGAACAACAGCAACAATATTATCAATGCGCCAGACCACACTAGTCCTATCCTTAGTTTGTGCACTTTCGGCTCTCTTATCTTCTTCATGAATGCGGTCTTGAACCTTTTTCTATGTGCCATAGCGATTGCTGTAGTGTGGATGAATCCGTAGATTGATCCTGCAAATATGAGGAGTATGAGGTATGCCGCCAGGTCTATGTTTTCTGTAGATAATCCTATTATCGCTCCGACACCCATCATCAGTTTCGCGTCGCCACCACCCCACTGGCGTGTGTGGTACATCAGCATGCCGAGAGCAAAACTCGCAGCGAATCCTGCAAGATGAGATAAGAAGAGCAGGATATTCGAGTAAGTTATCGAGGCTATGAGTCCTCCCAGCAGGCCTATGGCTATGAGTCCGTAGTTGAGAGTATCGGGGATTTCTCTAGTGAGAAAATCCCTATAAGCAGCTATCACCAGTCCCACAAACAAGAATACTAAGAGGACTTCCATGGATTTCCTGCGGAAGACCCCCTATAAATAGATATCAGTCGAAATCAATCTCAATCTCTTGGTAACTGGCTATCAATTAGCAACCCCCAATAAGAGCTCGTGACGAGCAAGCAGATATATAAACCGTCCTCGAGGATATATTTATGTAGTTGAATGGATTCCTAATTTATATGGCTTCAATTGAAGGAATCTTTAAGGGAGCAGGACCGTACATGTTCACTAGCTCTCCGTGCCAATACGGAACCATGTACGTTTATGATGTGTTCAATGAAGATAAGGTCGCAATGAGTGAAGAGACTTTGTTTGTTCCTGATGTGTTCAATGGTATCGAACATAGTCGTGCAAGGAAGGGGGATAGGATAAGAATAACAAAAGACTCTGAATCTACTAGAATAAGGATATCGAGCTATTGGTTAAGGTTGCCAAAGCATTCGTACAGTTCCAGTCAAACAAACGATTAGAAGGGATTTCTAAACTAAAAGAACATTTAAATAAGGCAGCTTACTGTGTTGAACCATGGTAGAGGAAGAGGAGAAGAAGCTTCCAGGGAAGGAGGATGCCGTCCCCAAGGAAGAGATTGAGCACCCTGAGGATGTCAACCCTTTAGGTGACGCGCACGTGCGTCCAGAGGAGGAGCGCAGGGTGATGTTCGTTCTCGCAATTTGCTTCGTAGCATCAGTCATTCTAGTGCCTGTTCTGGCAGTATTCACTGGAAGTCCTCTTGTAAATGTCTTTGTAGGTTTACTTCCTCTCTTGGTCACACTATTGGGCCACATGATTATCACGAACGCACACTACAAGAGAGTCTCATACTGGATGCTTCTGGCTGTAGTGCACGTCCTGGCTCTTGGCTTCTTATGGCCCATTGCCATGATACTTGTTGTTCCCATGAACATCACAGGAGCTGTCGGACTCAGCCTGATTTTTGCCACAGTGATGACATTCTTCGTATGGTTGGTAGCTGCAGAGCCTCACAGAACAGGGGTGCCTGACGACTTCAAATTCGAGAAGGAGAAGCTCGACGAGTACGTCCAGAGCATAGAGGACAAGGTCAAGGCGCTCAACTTCGTTATTGGCAGAGTCTACAAGAAAAATAACGGTGGCACGCCCGATATGAGAGAGAGAATTAGAATACTCAGAGAGTGGTATAACGATTACGCAGAGTCCACAGAAGATGGAGATGATGTTGTGCGATCCAAAATACTCTTGCACAAGATTAGGGATCGCTTAGCCACGCTGGAGAAGAAAGAGAACCAGGTATTCTCAAAGAAGGAGTTGAATCGCCTGAAGAACATCGCTCGCAGCAAAGAAGGCAATGATACTCTAATAGATGTTCTCAAAACTAACGATCGTGACCCTGTAGAGAGTTATCATGTCTCTGCGCTGGAGTTCTGCGATAAAATTCTAGAAGCGCTCGACAGACTCTGAGCGTAACGCTTATAAAGACCTTGCTGATTCTCCGAGTAGCCAGTGATTTATGACGCCCGAACTGGGCTGAATGAGGCCAAAAGGTTCTCAAATCACGGAGGAACAACTATGTCAGAACAGGCATTCGAAATCATCGAGCTCGCACGCAAAACGGGCAAGATCAAGAAAGGTTGCAACGAAGTCACAAAAGTCCTAGAGAAGGGTCAAGCGAAGTTTGTCGCATACGCGGAAGACACGCAGCCCAAGGAGATCGTCATGCATCTGCCGCTTCTCTCGAAAGAGAAAGGCGTGAAGTGCATTGCTGTCTCAAAGAAGGACGAGCTCGGCGCCGCAGCAGGACTCCCTCTGGGTACCGCAGCTGTTGCTGTTGTTGAGGAAGGCAACGCCAAGGATCTAATCAAGAACGTATAGGTAATCTTATGGCAGACGACAAAAAAAGCGCGGGAGTGACCTTCACTGTCGCAGTTCCAGGAGAGATCGAGGAGATAATCGGTCGCACAGGTGCCCGTGGAGAGGCAATCCAAGTGCGAGTCAGGGTTCTCGACGGACGGGACAAGAACAAGGTCATCAGACGCAACGTTAAAGGTCCTGTCCAGCTTGGGGATATGCTAATGCTCCGAGAGACTGAGATAGAGGCACGCCCACTGAGGAAGGCAGGCAGAGGAGGCATGTAAGA
The DNA here is from genome assembly GCA_018221245.1 of Candidatus Woesearchaeota archaeon. Taxonomy (GTDB): domain Archaea; phylum Nanobdellota; class Nanobdellia; order Woesearchaeales; family UBA525; genus UBA525. Next base: position 8,780 of record JAAOYH010000055.1, on the reverse strand, counting down.
TGGCAAGATGCACATTCTGCGGCACAGAGATACCCTTCGGAACGGGCAAGATGTTCGTGAAGAAGGATGCAAAGATACTATGGTTCTGCTCTCGCAAGTGCGAGAAGAATCTGCTGGTGCTGAAGAGAAACCCTAGGAACTTTGGGTGGACAAGAGCTGCCAGACAGTCTAAGGAACAGCACATGGCTGAGATGAAGCACGAGGCAGAGGAAGTCAAACCTGTTAAGAAGGAGGCTCCAAAGCCCGCGCCGAAACCTGTGGCTAAGAAGGCACCCGTCAAGAAAGCTCCTGTCAAGGAGGAGAAGAAATGATAGAGCGTTCGCTAGTGCTGCTGAAACCAGATGCAGTGCAGCGTGGCTTCATGGGAGAGATTATTATGCGCTTCGAGCGTGCCGGACTGAAGATAGTAGGCACGAAGATGGTCTGGGTCGACAAGGACTTTGCTAAGAAGCACTACGCAGAGCATGTGGAAAAGGCGTTCTACAAGGGTCTTGAGAAAGTTATCACTCACGGGCCTGTGCTCGCTCTAGCAATAGAGGGTGTAGAAGCGATAGCGACAGTCAGGAAGATGGTCGGCGGTACCGAGCCTAAAAGCGCGGCCCCTGGCACTATCAGAGGAGACTACGCTCACGTATCTTACGGCTACGCAGACAAACAAGGAATAGGGATCAAGAACCTCATCCACGCATCAGCAAACACTGAGGACGCGAAGAAAGAGATCTCCTTATGGTTCAAAGCAGAAGAGATGCACTCGTATAAGACGGTGCATGATATCCATATACTGGAATAGGTGAATAATCATGGCAAAGATGGTAGAGCGAGTCAAGGCCACAATGGCCGACCAGCAACACATTAGAAACATCGCGATTTGCGCGCACATCGACCACGGGAAGACTACCTTCTCGGACAATCTCCTTGCGGGAGCAGGCATGATGTCTGAGGAGCTCGCGGGAGAGGCAAGGGTCCTTGACTTCCACGATGATGAGGCCGAGAGAGGAATCACTATCGACTCTGCTGCGGTCAGCATGGTTCACAACTTGGAAGATCAAGACTTCCTGATTAACCTGATAGACACTCCAGGACACGTGGACTTCAGCGGCGACGTTACGAGAGCAATGCGCGCTGTGGATGGTTCCATCGTGCTCGTGTGTGCCGTGGAGGGTATGATGCCCCAGACAGAGACTGTTCTTAGACAATCCCTAAAAGAGCGTGTGAAGCCTATCCTTTTCATCAACAAGGTGGACAGGCTGATCAAGGAACTCCAGCTAACGCCAGAGGCGATGCAGGAGCGCTTTATCAACATAATCAACATGGTCAACCAGAAAATCAAGGCTATCGTAGAGGATGACTTCCAAGGAAAATTCGAAGTCAACGTAAACGATGGTTCAGTCATGTTCGGCTCAGCATTCCACAATTGGGCTCTCAGCATACCCTACATGAAAAAAAAGGGCATCAGCTTCAAAGATATCATAGACGCGTACAATAACGAGACGCAAAAGGATCTCCGCAAGAAGGCACCTCTCCACGAGGTAGTCCTGAACGCAGTAATCAAGCATCACCCTACACCTGCCACAGCCTCGGCATATAGGATCCCAAAGATCTGGCGCGGTGACCTGGAGAGCCCTCTTGGTAAGAGTCTGCTCAAGTGCGATCCAGAAGGGCCTCTAGCGTTTATAGTCACTAAAGTCGTGGTTGACCCGCAGGCAGGCGAAATTGCTGCAGGCAGGCTTTTCTCCGGCACGTTGAAGCGCGGTGATGAAGCATACATGAACATCAGAAAGGAGAACTCAAGGATTCAGCAGGTCTACGTATATAACGGGGCCAAAAGAGAGATTGTTGATGACGTCCCTGCGGGGAACATCATCGGCGTCGGTGGCCTGAAGAACGCCTATCCTGGCGAGACCGTCACGATAGGCCCGGACACTCCGTTCGAGGCAATAACACACCTCTTCGACCCGGTTATCACTAAGGCGATAGAGGCTAAGATGCCTTCGGATCTTCCCAAGCTTATCGAGGTCCTGATACAGGTCAGCAAGGAGGACCCTAGCATCAAGATTGAGATCAACAACGAGACTGGCGAGCACCTCATGTCCGGCATGGGGGAGCTCCACTTGGAGATCATCGAGAACCGCATAGTCAAGGAGAAGCATGTACAGATAGTAACATCTCCTCCTGTAGTGGTATATCGCGAGACCATCACACAGAAGTCTACAGAGGAGGGAGAGGGCAAGTCTCCTAACAAGCACAATAGGTTCTACTTCACGGTCGAGCAAATGCCTGAACAGATGATGAAGGCCATCAAGGAAAACAAGATACCTTCAGGAAGGGTGAAGAAGAAGGATCGCGAACTCTGGACGGCTCTGCAAGAAGCAGGGATGGACACAAAGGAATCAAGAAACGTCAAGAACATCTTCAACGGCAATATCTTCCTAGATATTGTTAGGGGAGAGGTACATATGATAGAGGTAATAGAGCTCATCAACGACATGTTCGAGGACGTGATGCGCAAGGGTCCTCTCGCGAACGAGCCATGCTTTGGAGTCATAGTTAGGATTGTTGACGTGAAACTGCACGAGGACGCAATCCACCGTGGCCCGGCACAGGTATATCCTGCAGTCCGTGATGGTATCAGGGCAGCGATGAAGACCGCTAAACCGTTCATCTACGAGCCTATCCAAACGCTAAGGTTCGAGGCACCTGTGGAGTTCATGGGTGAGATAAGCAAGCTCATCTCGAACAAGCGTGGACAGCTCCTGGACATGACTCAGGAAGGTGAAATGGTAACTGTGATGGGCAAGCTCCCTGTAGGGGAGATGTTTGGCCTCAGCTCTGAATTGAGGAGCGCTACAGGCGGTCGTGGTTCTAGCTCTCTAGTGGATCAGAACTTCGAGAAGCTTCCGAACGATCTTCAGGACAAGATAATCATGCAGATCCGCTCGAGGAAGGGCCTGAAGACGGAATAGTTTTCTTTTTCCATTATCTTTTTATTATCTTCTTGTTTCCACTTGCGAATGGGAACCAAACCGTGCGCATTCTGCGATCCAAGCAAGTTCAGCGACAGATTGATTACGGAGACTGAGAATTTCTGGGTCTTTCCTACTATAGGGCAGATATCTGAAGGAGGATACTCTCTCATCGTCTCAAAGGAGCATCACAAGTCTCTGATTGCCATGCCTGACAATCTTATTGAGGAATTCTCAGATCTCGAAGCGAAGGTTTTCGAGGCTACTCGTAATGAGTACTATTTGAAGGATGGTGATACATATGGCAGACCGATCGGATTCGAGCACGGAGTTGTTGGACAGACTGTTTTTCACGCCCATTACCACGTGTTTCCTTCTGCTGTCAGGGGGCATGACTGGTGGAGGGGTGACTTGTTCGATAGGGTAGAGAAGGACTTGTATGTGGGAATAGGCCTTCATAATCTGAACGATCTTACCTCTAGAGATGACGAACATTATCTTCTTGTGACTGATGAGAGTCATTTCAACTATATCTTTCCCGTTGATAACCCTGAATCAGTTCCTCCTATGTACTTGAGGATAGTCGCTGCAGATATGCTTGGGGTTCCTGAAAGGGCAAACTGGCGTAAAATTTGGGAAGATGAGGATGCTAAGGCTCATGATCAGAAACTAATGTTAGAGACTATGGAGAGACTAAAACCTTACTTTTAGGAGAACCTTTTTACCAGTTGGTGTTCCACCAACCGAACCTCTTGCCACCATAGTCGATGCCAGCTCCTGCCAAAGAGCCTATTGCGCATCCCAATAAGATACCCATAGCCATGACTGATGGCCTGACTGCAGCAGTGTTCCATCCAGCAGGGAAGTTCTTCTGGTACATCTTGTTGGCTATCCCTAGAACCTCTCTAGATGTTTTTCTTGTGCTCCCTTCCTCTCCATCCAGGACTATCCCTATGAGTTCATCTGTCTTTTGTCTTAGTACAGGGGCTTGAGATTCGACATAGTCCAGACCTTCCAGTATTCTATCGATACCGTTCTTGACGCTAGTGCCAGTTCTTAAGGCTCCATCTGCTACCTGATATTCTGCAGGACCTGGATGACTCATGCCACACATTGTGTTGTATGATCTTGACCTGGCGGTACCTTTTGCTTTGGCCCAGTCCTTGTTATCCTTGTGGAGGTGCTTCCAGCCGTGCTCGATGCCTGGGTTGTTGGTGTTGAAAACGTTTACCTGATACCAGCTATTGGCATATATCAGCGCCTCACCTGCTTTGATATATTCAGTCTTTCTTCTGCTCTTCTCAGCAGCATACTCTCCATCAGCCTCTGTCTTCTTCGCGATTATGAAACTCTCGCTGTATTCCACAACTGGCTGTGCTTTTAGGGTCTTTGTGAGCTCTTTTGAGGCTGCTTCACCGTACTGGTTTCTGTATGTGAATGTGTGATCTGTGCTGTCGCAGACTGTCCAGCAGTCGGTGTCGCCTTCGCTGTTTGTACTGCACTCTGTGTGTGTGTTGTCCCAGGTAGAATGGCTCCAAGACCTGTTGAACAGGCCATTAACAGGACCAAGCCTTCTGCTGGCCTGTTTATAGTGCGATAAGGCCTCTTTTGCCTTCTTTGCCCTGCTGGGAAGCTCTTCGAGGAGATCTGCTAGGTTCCGCGTGTGAAATTTGAAGGCAGGATCTATTCGCATATCTAGCTCCTTGGCGAAACCGTCACGTCTTGACGAGTATGACTGGGCTTGGTTCCATGTCTCGAACACTTTCATCACAGCGTCGTTCACAGCAGGGTAGAATGCGTTGAGGGGCTCCAGTTCGGAGTTGTTTCTCTTTGCCTGTTTCTCAAGATGTGTTATTTCTGAGAATGCTAGAGGGATATCCCTTTTCATCTCGTGAGTGTATGCCCAAACTCAGCCTAGTCCTAGTCCTGCGACACCTAGTATCACTACTTCTGCAATTGTCCTATCGAAGAATCTTTTGACGTCCCGGATGCTCATACAGGTGGTTTCTGGGAACGATTAATAAATATTTCTAAAATAACCACTATATAGTGGTTATTTAAAGCCTTTCTTCAGCTTGGAGACCATTTCTTTTAGGAGACTCTCGTCGTCTTCCTCAAGATCCGCGTAATCTTTCAAAGCTTTCTCTTGCTTCTTGGTAAGGTGGTCAGGAGTGTTGATGACGACTTTGACGAACTGGTCCCCTTTTCTGTGGGTGTGGAGATCAGAGATTCCTTTTCCTCGGAGCCTGAAAATGGTGTGGCTCTGTGTTCCTTTGGGAATCTTCACATCAGCTTCGCCGTCAAGAGTGGGAACAGTTATGGTGCCGCCCAACACTGCTGTTGAGAAGCTTATGGGTGCTTCAATCAAAAGATCGTCGTGCTGTCTTTCAAAAATTGGGTGCTCTGGAATCGTGATGAATATGTATAGGTCTCCAGAGGGAGATCCTCTAGGGCCTGCGTCGCCTTCTCTTGAAACTCTTACACGGGTGCCATTATCAACGCCAATAGGGATTTTTACATCTAGTTCCACAGTCTCTATCCTGACTCCTTCTCCAGAGCAGGCGTTGCACTCGTCATCTATGGTCTCGCCAGTGCCTGCACAAGCTGTACAGACCGATTGAGTCTGGAAGACCCCGAAAGGAGTTCGTTGCATTCTCCTCACCATGCGCTGGCCCTTGCAAGTATCACAGGTCTTGACTCCAGTGCCGCCCTTTCCTGAGCAAGCCTCGCAAGTGACGTGCTTTCTGACTTTGATAGTCTTCTTGGCTCCCTCTGCAGCCTCTTCTAAGCTCATAGTCAGGTCATAGCGCAGGTCATCTCCTCTTCTTTGGCTGTGCCTTCCGAAACCTCCGAAACCGCGCGTGAACATCTCGAAGATATCATCGAAACCTCCTGCGAAAGAGCTGTAGTCGAATCCTGAGAAGTCTCCTGTGCCGCCCGACTTGCTTGCGTGCTCGAAGGCGGAGTGGCCTATATTGTCATACTGCTGGCGTTTCTCCTCATTGCCTAGGACTGAGGCGGCTTCGTTGAGTTCCTTGAACTTCTCTGTGGCATCAGGATCATCCTTGTTCATGTCGGGGTGATGCTTCTTGGCGAGCTTCTTGTACGCTCTCTTAATCTCATCTTTAGAGGCCGACTTGCTAACTCCCAGAATTTCATAGTAATCTTTGGCCATAAACAGCGCGTACCTCACCTAGTTTTAAAAATATAGGTAAAAAAGAGGAATTATTTCTTTTTGCCTTTTGGCTTCTCTTCGGGTTTCTCGTCCTTCTTCTCTTCAAACTCTGCATCCACGACATTCTCATCCTTTGGTTTTTCCTCAGAAGATGGTTCCTTTGGCTGCGCATCCTGGGCAGCCTTTGCGTAGAGCTCCTGGGTGGCTTTCTGGACGATAGCATTGAGCTTGTCGAGCTCTTCCCTGAGCTTCACCATGTCCTTCTTCTCTGGTTCCATAAGTTTCTTTAGAGATTCGAGACCTTTCTCGATATCCTCTATGTGGTTTGCGCTCACTTTCCCTTTAATCTCCTCGAGAAGCTTGCCTGTACTGTAGATGACTGTGTCAGCCTCGTTGATGGTCTCCACTTCCTTCTTGCGCTCCTCATCCTCCTTTGCGTTCTCTTCTGCGTCCTTCTGCATCCTGCTCACGTCTGATTCAGACAGGTTTGTGCTGGAGGTTATCTTGATGCTCTGCTCCTTCCCGGTGCCGAGATCCTTTGCGTTCACGTGCGCGATGCCATTGGCATCTATGTCGAACGTCACCTCTACTTGTGGGATGCCTCTAGGCGCGGGCGGGATTCCTATGAGGTCGAACTGGCCTAACAGCTTGTTATCGACCGCCATAGCTCTTTCTCCCTGGAAGACCCTGATTGTGACAGCGTTCTGGTTGTCTGCTGCCGTAGAGAATATCTGGCTCTTCTTTGTAGGGATTGTCGTGTTGCGCTCGATAATTTTTGTGGAGACCCCTCCTAAAGTCTCGATTCCTAGGCTAAGAGGTGTCACGTCCAATAGAAGGATGTCCTTAACCTCTCCTCCTAAGACACCTGCCTGGATTGCGGCGCCTAGCGCTACTACTTCGTCAGGGTTGACTGACTTGTCGCCTTGCTTTCCTAGGATGCTTGACACCAGGGTCTGCACAGCAGGTATTCTTGTACTGCCCCCTACGAAGATGACCTTTTGGATCTCTTCTTTCTTGAGCTTGCTGTCCTTGAGTGCCTGCTCTGTCGGGGTCTTTAGGCGTTCCAGGATAGGCTCGAGCATCTGCTCGAACTTGGCCCTCGTGAGCTCCTGGGTGAGGTGCTTCGGACCGTCTTGGCCTGCTGTAACGTAAGGTATGTTGATACTGGTCTTCATCTTGCTGGAAAGCTCAATCTTGGCCTTCTCGGCTGCCTCTAGGAGTCTCTGATGAGCAGTGGGATCCTCTCTGAGGTCTATGTTGTGGGCTTTCTTGAAGTCCTCTGCCACCCAGTCTAGGATGAGGGTATCGATATCATCTCCGCCCAGGTGGTTGTCGCCGGAAGTGGACTTCACTTCGAAGACACCGTCCGCGAGCTCCAGAACAGAGACATCGAATGTGCCTCCTCCGAAGTCGAAGATGAGTATGTTGTGCTCCTCGGTCTTTTCCAGGCCGTAAGCTAGAGCGGCTGCAGTGGGCTCATTTATGATCCTGAGCACGTTCAAGCCCGCGATCTTTCCTGCGTCTTTTGTTGCTTGGCGCTGGCTGTCTGTGAAGTATGCTGGCACTGTGATGACTGCGTCTAGGACGGGTTGTCCTAGATATGCCTCTGCATCCGTCTTGAGTTTCTGCAGTATCATTGCGCTGATTTCTTGCGGGGCGAGCTCCTTGTCCCATATCTGGACAGTGTGGTCCTCTCCCATGTAGCGTTTGATGCTTCTTACTGTGTGCTGGGGGTTTGTGATTGCCTGGTTCTTTGCAACACGGCCGACTAGTCGTTCACCATCTTCTGTGATGCTGACAACGCTCGCTGTGGTGCGCTCTCCTTCTGCGTTAGGGATGATGACTGGCTTTCCGCCCTCCATCACTGCTGCTGCTGAGAATGTGGTGCCTAGGTCGATGCCTATTACCTTTCCTTTGACTGTTTTCTTCTTATCTGCCATAAGTGTGCCTCCGGTCCTGTCTGGACCCGTACCATTGACTTGGGAGGAACTCCTGTCGGAATACCTCCTCGTTGTAGATTGGCCTGTTTCCCAGAGGGGGTGTTTGGTAGCCTCCTCCCATCTTCGGCCCAGAATCTTGATTACTTGGTAGTTGCCCCATCATGTATGTGTGAGTAAGGGCTGTTGTGTATGATTTCTTTCCGGATGATTTCTTTGCCATATTATCACTTCGCTACGCTTACTTTTGCTGTTCTTAGGACTCGTCCGTTACGTGTATAGCCTCTTTGTATTGTCTTGATAATGGTGTTTGGTTTAGCTTTGGATTCTTCCATCATGAGTGCTTCATGTAGATTTGGGTTGAAATGACCTTTTTCAGGGATTTCCTTGATCCCCTGCTCTTCTAGCAGGGTTGTCATCTGGTCTTTTATGATTAGGATGCCTTTTAGGAGTTCTGAGCCTTTCTTCTCATGTTTTATCGCGAGCGTCATATTGTCTAGGATGCCTAGGAACTCCCCTAGGAACCCGTCTGAAGCCTGTTCTTTTGCGTTCTGGAGTTCTGTCTCTGTCCTTTTCCTGTAGTTGTCGAACTCTGCCTGCAGTCTCTGTAGGTGCTCTACAAGTTCTTGTTTCTCGTCAGGCTTAGTCTCTTTAGTCTCTTTTTTCTTAGCCATAATAAACCCTGTTGATTTAAGCTCTACCAAT
>JAAOYH010000054.1 GCA_018221245.1 Candidatus Woesearchaeota archaeon | reverse complement strand
ATAGGTCGCGTCCGTGCAAGGAAACTGATATCCAATGGCATACGCACTCTAGGGGATGTCAAGAAAGCAGAGTTCACAACATTACGACAGCTGATAGGTCCTGGTGTGGCGAAAAACATCAAGGATCAGGTAGGCGTTAAGGTATCTCCTGAAGATCTGAAAGTCAGACCGCGGAAGAGGAAAGGACAGATTAGTCTGGAGGACTTCAAGGCTGGAAAATAGGAGTTCTATCATCGAATCGCTTTAATAGGTGTATTTTCCTTTGACGAGGATGATTCGTGTCCGAGAAGAGAACCTAGAGGATTGCCTCAAAGGGTTGTGCTTGATGTGCAAGAAAGAGCTCAAGTTCCAGGAGGAATGGTGGCTTGACTTTCTTTATCTTATAGGAAATTGTGCGTGTGGTTATGAGAATTCTGTGTTATTGAAGAAGGCATAAGTTTTTCAATCATTGCATGTTTTTGAAGCTGAGGTGGGGAGCATGGACGATGGAAGTATACAAAAATGGCAGTCCCTACGTAGATTATATTGCTCATAGAATTAAGGGTGATGTGGAAGGTAATGTTCGCCAGGTCCTCGCAATATCTAGACAACTCTATTTTGAAGAGAATATCGTGCCTCTGATACCTTATGTTTCCTTGCTGAGATATCTGGATGAAAATAGCTCTATGGAGCGTGTGCTGGGTATGGCTGCAAACGAAAGGATAGCTAGGATGGGAGCAATAAGGCTCCAGATCCACGGGCCTGAACTGAGCACAGGATTACGCGCAGAGGCAGACCTTTTCAAAAAGTGGGGGAGGCAGATTATCTTGAGGAATCCTAAGCTTAAAAGATCCCTGAAGAGACACCTAAAAGATTATTCTTTTGAAACAGTTCCGTTTGAGCTAGATGAAAAATATCTCTTGAAAGTTGATGAGCTCAACGGGTCAGAACTTCACACCCGTTTTCCGTAATTAGGAATGTGTTCTCCCACTGTGCGACAACTCCGCCAGATTTTTCAGGTAAGGAGGGATATTCGTTCAGCATTCCTTGCTGTCGTAGGTCTTTAATCCCGAACAGTGCAGTTGCTCCCATCTTGGCTGTCAGCCATCTTGTAGTGAATGGTAGGCCGTTGTAGGACTTGATAATCTCGAGTGCTTTTCTGGCGTGCGGACTACGGATAGGCTTCTCGTTTCCCAGAGAAAAGACTGTTGCATCGCTAGAAGAATATATGAATCCGTCTCCAGTCGTGCCGAACGGCTCTATTGCCACGATCATACCCTCTTCAAGCTCTGTCATGTCTCCATTAGGGAAGTTAGGCACGCTCGGCTTTGTGTGCTGATTGTATTGTGCTACTCCGTGACCTGTGAGGTTTTTCACGGGCTCGAAACCTTGTTCATGTAGGGTCTCCTGTATGACTGTGCCTATCTCGTTCATGGTGGTTCCTGGCTTGAGTATCTTCTCTGCTTCTTCAAGGGCTGCTTTAACTGTGGTAGAGAGCTTCTCGTGCTCGTTTCCCAGAGAGATTGTCATGGCGTTATCCCCTATGTAGCCGTTGGAGTGGACTCCCACGTCAAGTTTTACAAGGTCACCTTCCTTGTACTCTGTCTCGTCTCTCTCGGACGGACAATAGTGTGCTGCAATCTCGTTCACGCAGCTCTGCGCAGGAAATGCGGGCTCTAGACCTTGTTCTCTGATGAATGCCTCTATCTTGTCAAGGACATCTCTTATCTTGGCACCCTGCACTATCATTGTGGCTCCAAACTCTAATGCTTGCTTGGCCACTCTTCCTGCGTGCTCGTAATGCTCTAGAACTTCAGGTTCCATTTCTGTTGGTTCCTGTGCTGCTCCTTAAGAATTTTGCGACAGTTCGCATGTTTTTATGAACTTCAGAAAAACTTCCAGATTGTTATTCATATAGTTCTTCTAGGGAACGAGCATATTCTGATGCGATATCGTTAAGATCTTGGATCTCTCTGGCGACATTCTCAAAGTTCTCAATTTTGAACTCTTCAGCACCTGCGAATATCTTATCGAGTATCTTGGAAGGCAACGCAACGTCTTCACTTATCCTCCTACGGTAGGTTCCGATGTTTTTCTCGCAGCTGTCTCTTTTTTCGCAGATGAATTCTAGTTTTCCCTTAAGATAACTTTCTCGTGCCTCTATCTCGCCGATACGTTCTCTTACAGTTCTATTATTGTCATAATATATGTTCGCAACGTCCATTGCAATCTTCATGGCTTCATCTATGTAAAAGACAAGATATTTGGGTGTCCCAAGATCGTCATGCGCTATTAGGCGGGCAGTGAAGTCTTCATTGAGCTCTTTAAGAGTCATCACTACAGGTGGTTGATACTCGTCTTCTCTCCAGCTGACTATATGGACATCATCCTTTGAGTTCACATACTGATTGTAATTTTTGAGATCGCTCCTAAGTTTCTCAATCTCAGAATATTCGTTAGGCGCAGTGGCCTGATCTATGCTCTCCAGAAGATCTTCAGCCTCCTGTAGTAGTCCTGGTAATGAATTTTCTAGAATATCATAATCTGGTAAATCGAGAGCCACTTCGGCACTCATCACAAACATATCGTATCGGTCGCGGTCCATGGTGCATCAGTAAATTATCGCAACAACGCACCTTTTCACCTGGCTGAATCTGATCCTGCCAGGATCGCTTGTCGGT
>JAAOYH010000053.1 GCA_018221245.1 Candidatus Woesearchaeota archaeon | reverse complement strand
TCCCCGCACGTTTGATTATGAAAACAGCGAGCAGCATCAGAATGTATAGGATAATTCCTGCCGCAAGAGTGGGCGTGTCCAGAGGTATCTCATACTCAGTTCCTGTCGTATATACTATCGCTATCGCAAAGTATGCCAAGAAATTTATCGGAGGATGCCCCGAAACCTCGAACGCCAACTTCTTAGGGAGCAAGTGATAGTAGTTGCTCAACGTTATGAAAAGGCCGAGAGCACCTAGGAAGAGAATCAACATCAAGACTTGTGGCTCCAAAGGCAAGGTACTCTTAGTGAATACCGCCGCCCCTATCTCCTTGAAGACTTCCCAAGGGGTCAAGCCAGGAAAACTGTGTCTCAATAAATCCATGGACACAATAAACAGGATGAGACTGTTAGCAACTGCCGCCGCCCAACCGAGCTCCTCATCCCCATGGCGATCGAAGTAGAACTCCAACACAATAAGTGTCAGAGCCAGAGGAAATATTATCCAGAGCATATCGCTGTACCTGAACGGCGCCAAGATGAGGGTCATGATACGTTCTGTTACCAACGGCGCGAATTGAACACCTGTAGAAATCGCTTCACCCGCGCGCTCCTTCAAAGTGGCGTTAGTCGCGTTCAGCGTGGCATTAAGCGTGGCGTTCACCATATTTGCATCACTGAAAGGCACTCTTAAGAACTTTACTAAAAAAAAGAAAAAAAGGAGTTCACGCCTTTAGCGAGAACTTTCCTGGGCCATTCCAAGCAAGTAGGCACATCGCAGCCAGCATCAGGAGATTTCTCTGCATTGAAGGATCCCAAGCAGGGAAGTGCACACCAAGCGTAGCAACCAGGATTACGAATCCTAGAATATAGTTAGTCCACTTGTGCCAGATACCTGCAATCAGGAGCAGTCCACCAATGACCTCAATTATACCAACCAAAGGTCCGAACCATTGTGCAATAGGCCCCATCCAACTTAGGAACCAAAGACCTGCGAAGAATCCCTTACTCATTCCCCAGTCCATAGCCTTTGGAAGTCCACTCACAATGAATATCACTGCCAGGACTATCCTCATCAGGAGAAACCCACCGTTCTTACAATCACTCTTCTTCATATTGTTACCTCACAATTGTTATGATAGTTGAATCTAAGGTACCCTATAAAAAAGTTCGGAGTAAGACATATAAACGCGCTTAAAGCGCTCTATTCAGGGAGGTAACATAATGATAGCAATCTACGTTCTATTTGCAGTGGCGATAATAGCTCTGGGTTTCACCTGGATTACATCTCGCCAGATCATCAAAGAAAAAGATGGCACTCCGAAAATGGTGGAGATAGCCGGACACATTAGAGAAGGTGCAATGGCATTTCTCGGAAGAGAGTACAAGGTACTTCTTGTGTTCGTAATACTGGTTGCCGCAGTGTTATGGTACTTCATCAGCCCATACACTTCGTACGCTTTCATAGGCGGTGCTTTTGCATCGGCTCTAGCTGGAAACATAGGTATGAGAATTGCTACTCACGCCAATGTCAGAACTGCCAACGCTGCACGTACTAGCCTCCCTAAAGCACTCAAGATAGCATTCAAGTCAGGAAGCGTCATGGGCCTCTCCGTTGTTGGCCTTGGCATGCTGGGCTTGCTCACATTCATGCTAGTCTATCAAGTTCCTCAAAACCTCTCTAGACTCGACTGGATTCTTGGCTTCGGCTTCGGAGCATCAAGCATCGCATTATTTGCGCGTGTAGGTGGAGGAATCTACACAAAGGCTGCAGATGTGGGAGCAGATCTTGTAGGCAAGGTCGAGATGGGAATCCCAGAAGACGATCCTCGTAACCCTGCAGTTATTGCAGATAACGTAGGTGACAACGTCGGAGACGTCGCGGGAATGGGTGCGGACCTTTTCGAGTCATACGTTGGAAGCATCATCTCAGCGATGATACTCGGAGCCGTTCTGTTCGGTCTCACAGGAGTGGAATTCCCACTAGCCCTAGCGGGACTAGGTATTGTGGCCAGCATCCTTGGAACATTCCTAGTGCGAGGAAAGAAGATACACTTCGCTCTCCAGAAAGGACTCATTGGCGCGAGCATTCTTGTTGCAATTGGCACATACTTCCTTTCCAATTACTACTTCGGAAACCTTGGAGCATTCTGGGCTACGCTAGCAGGACTCTTCTCAGGAGTCATCATCGGTCTCCTGACCGAGTACTACACGAGCGCTGACTACAAACCAACCCAGGAGATTAGCAAGGCATCCTTGACAGGATCAGCCACCAACATAATTGAAGGATTGGCTGTAGGAATGAGATCGACCATGTGGCCCGTGCTTGTGCTTGCCACTGCTATTGGCATAGCGTACTGGGCGGCAGGCATCTACGGCATCGCAATAGCAGCTGTAGGAATGCTATCCACTCTAGGAATAAGCCTGGCGATAGACGCATACGGACCTGTTGCAGATAACGCAGGTGGCATCGCGGAGATGGCAGGACTTCCCAAAGCGGTCAGGAATAAAACTGACAAGCTCGACTCTGCGGGAAACACCACCGCAGCTATCGGAAAGGGCTTCGCAATAGGTTCCGCTGCCCTGACTGCGCTCGCTCTGTTCAGCGCTTTCATTCAAGAGGCAGGAAGATCTGTGATAAATCTGACCGAACCTTTGGTAATAATAGGTCTTCTCATTGGAGGCATGTTGCCTTTCTTGTTCAGCAGCATGAGCATGCGTGCTGTCGGCAGGGTTGCGTTCAAGATGATTAAAGAGGTCAGGAGACAGTTCAAGAGCATTCCTGGCCTGATGGAAGGAAAGGCCAAGGGCGACTACAAACGCTGTGTTGACATAGCAACGAAGGGCGCCCTCAGAGAGATGATTATGCCTGGGCTTCTCGCTGTAGCAGCACCTGTTATAGTAGGTCTCGTTCTAGGTGTAGAAGCTCTCGGGGGCATGCTGGCGGGTTCATTAGCATCTGGCGTGATGTTGGCACTCATGATGGCTAACTCAGGCGGGGCTTGGGATAATGCCAAGAAGTACATAGAGACGGGCAAGCTTGGAGGCAAAGGATCCGATGCTCACAAGGCCTCTGTAGTGGGTGATACTGTAGGAGATCCGTGCAAGGATACTTCAGGTCCTAGCCTCAACATCCTCATCAAACTGATGAGTATCGTGGCACTGGTGTTCATCCCGCTCTTCGTCAAGTACGGCGGTCTGCTATCCGGGCTCTTCTAATTTTATTTTTTTATTTGAACATCTTCGGCATGACCACGAAAACTGGCACTATGAAGACGATTCCCCAGACCCACCATGCTGGCGTCAGGATCGCAGGCCATAGCTTGGCGAGCATCAAAGAGAAGCCAAGCATGCTAATTTTCGTCAGGCTGATGTCATACCAGCGGAAGTTCTTGATTTTGCTGTCTGCCCATGCAAATAAGTTCATAATATCACCTCTAATGATTTGAAATATACAGCTATTTAATGCCTCTTTTTATCAAAAAAAAACACAACCCTTATATACCTCTCCCCACTCCATTTCTATAGGGTTTTTACCGTCGAGAAATTAGCCTTATGGAACAACCAGAAAACAGTCAGGATTCTACCCCGAAAGCAGGGCCGAAAAATGAGTATGACGCGAGCAACATCCAGGTCCTAGAAGGGCTCGATGCTGTGAGGAAGAGACCTGGGATGTATATAGGCTCAACAGGCCCCGTTGGACTGCATCACTGCGTCTACGAGGTCGTTGACAACTCCATAGATGAGGCCATGGCAGGCCACTGCGATCGCATCACAGTCATTATCCACGCAGATGGTTCCCTTTCAGTACAGGACAACGGAAGAGGCATCCCTACAGAGGTTCACCCTAAGCTAGGGGTCTCCGCCGCAGAGGTAGCTCTCACCAAGCTCCACGCAGGTGGCAAGTTCGACAAGGATAGCTACAAGGTATCTGGAGGATTGCACGGCGTAGGCGTATCCGTAGTGAACGCGCTCAGCACAAAGCTCATACTGAAAGTGATGCGCCGCGACAAGATCCACCAAATAGAGTTCAGAGACGGTGGCAAGGCTGTCGCACCTCTAGCTGTTATAGGACAGACATCCGAAAATGGAACCACCCTAAGGTTCTGGCCAGATCCTACAATCTTCGAGACTACAGAGTTCAATCACGAGACTCTCCAGAACAGATTGAGAGAGCTTGCTTTCCTCAACAAGGGAGTTACAATAGTCCTGCAGGACATGCGCGAAGGCAAAGAGAAGCAATCACAGTACTTCTTTGAAGGCGGAATCATCTCATATGTCGAATGGATAAACAAGGGAAAAAAGGGCCTTCACGAGCCCATCTACCTCACGAAGAGAAAGGACGGTATCGAGATGGAGGTTTGCCTCCAGTACACAGACACATACTCAGAGAGCATCTATTCATTCGTTAACAACATCAACACCGTCGAGGGCGGCACACACCTCTCTGGCTTCAGGTCAGCCCTCACGCGTACAATCAACAACTACGCGAAGAATAACAACTTTCTGGCGAAGGACCTCACAGGCCTAGCAGGCAATGACACAACAGAGGGACTCACCGCAGTAGTCTCAGTTAGAGTACCTGACCCACAGTTTGAG
>JAAOYH010000010.1 GCA_018221245.1 Candidatus Woesearchaeota archaeon | reverse complement strand
TTTTTTTTGACCATATTATTTTCTATATGGATATTTAAAAGTAATCCGGAAGGTATGAAAAGGAGAACATGGTCCTTTTGCCATGCTAATAGGAATCGTCGGGAAACCGAGCTGCGGAAAATCAACTTTCTTCAAGGCGGCCACGCTATCAGAGGTCGAGATAGCAAACTACCCGTTCACAACAATCAAACCCAACCACGCGATAGGTTTTGTGAAAGTAAAAGATCCTGCAATAGAGTTCGGGAAGAAATCCAATCCCCGAATGGGCTACGTGCTTGACGGGTGGCGATTCGTCCCAGTAGATCTTATTGATGTGGCTGGACTAGTCCCTGGAGCCCACAAAGGGGAGGGTATGGGTTCGCAGTTTCTCAATGATCTAAACCAGGCAGACGCTTTAATTCACGTAATAGACATATCCGGAAGCATAAACGAGCGCGGCGAACCCTGTCAACCCGGTGGCTATGATCCTCTCAACGACGTCAGGTTCCTAGAGAAAGAATTGGATTACTGGTACAAGGACTTACTCTCCAAATCCTGGGTCAAGTTTTCTAGGCAGGTACAGCAGGAGAAACGAGAGATACACATTGCAATAGCCAAACAGCTCTCTGGCGTAGGAGTATCAGAAGAGATGTCACAGAATTTGGTCATCAAGTTAGGCCTAAATGAAATCCCTGCATTATCCTGGACTGATGATCAGCTGCTCTCATTAGCAAAAGAGTTCAGGATTCGCACAAAACCCATGCTGATAGCAGCCAACAAAATAGATGTGCCTGGAGCAAAAGAGAACTTAGAACGCCTCAAAAAAGAGTTCCCAGATTACATAGTCATCCCATGCAGCTCAGAGTCAGAGCTGGCCCTGAAAGAGGCGGCAAAACATGGCATGATGAAGTACGTCCCGGGAGAAAATAGCTTTGAACTCACCGGAGACCTGAACGAAAAGCAGAAGGCAGCCTTAGAGTTCATAAAGAGTCATGTGCTAGACGACCTTGGCACGACAGGAGTCCAGGATGTGCTCAACACTGCGGTCTTCGAGCTCCTGAAATACAAGCCAATCTATCCGGGAGGAGTTGCTAAACTAGAGGACTCGGAAGGAAATGTGATACCTGACTGCTTTCTCATGCCTGAAAAAGCGACTGCACTGGATTTTGCGTTCAAGCTACACACAGATTTCGGGAAGAATTTCATCAAGGCGATTAACGTCAAGACGAAACTTCCTGTGGGGAAGGATCATATACTGAATGCAGGAGATATAATAGAGATAGCTGCTAGAAAGTAATTTATATTGTTCGGGGTTACACTTTGTCATGGAACACCCAGGAAATGATGAGTATTGGGGATTTGTGACTGTGTGCGGTCCTGAAAAAGAAGTTCCCAAATTCTATGCTGACGTTTGCGGCTTCCTCAAAGAGAGAGGATATTCGATGGTACAACATTCTCTTTCAGAAGGAAAAAGGAACGAGATGTATAGGCACAAAGAGCTTTCAGATGTTGTCATAGAACTGAATATTTCCAAAGGAGACGTAAGTGAAATATACATATCAATGGAGAACATTCTTTCCGAGATTCCAACAGAACTTTTCAGTATGGCGAGCGAATATCAGCAGAGACAATGGGCTGAAGAAAGGGCAGATGGAGCTGGACGTTTGGAGCAGATCTGACAAACTGAAGGAGCTTGTCTCAGGGATATATGAACAGTATTTTCATAACAAATAATTTATTAAGTGCCTCCAAATTTCTATCTTCATGACCTACGCAACGGAACTAAACATTGAACTTCCTTATATGGATTCAAAACGAGTAGAAAAATTTCTAGAGGATGTAGATGAGACTGTTAAAATTTGTACGAAAAGAGATTTGCCAAACAGTTTAACTCCCAGAGGAAGTTATAAAGTATCCCGTTTAAGAGAGGATGGAGGGATTTCTTATACTCTTGTCAACACGGGCTACAGTGATGGTGGGTTAGTTACTGTTGATGTCAATAAAGAGAACGAAAGGAAAAATATTAATCTGAAAGTAAAAGGCAGATCCTCAGTTCTAAAGAATGAAGTCTGGAATCTCTACCAGAAACACTTCCAAGGCTAACGTTTTCTCGCGACACCGCGCCTTTCCAGAATAGCAACGTACTGCTTGTAATCGTCAGAATCCTTAAAGGCCATCTTATGCCTTAGCGGAAGACGCTCGAACCACTTGAGCTGGATTGCAGCCAGGATTCTGAAGTCGTCCTTGACCTCATCAGTCTCGAACACTACGACTTCATCGTCGTCATCCTCGAGCTCTTCTTTATCACTTCTTTTGAACATTCCCAGAAGTTGGTGATACAGGCCCACGCGCTCTTCTTGCTCTTCTTCCAACTCTTCCTCGAACTCGTGAACTTTCTCAATCTCTTCCTCACTTTCTTTGATATCCTCTTCCATCATCTCGAGCTTCTCTTTCTCATCGAGAGAGAGTTCATCTTCAGGAACTTCATCCTTCGTCTTTTTATTAAAGAATCCGCTAAGCCAGGAGTCATCGTCGGACGTGTCGAACTTCATTGAGAACGTGCTGGGACTCTTCCTCTTGCTGAGATACCTGTCAAGGTCGCGACTTATAGACATTATTACCACCGTGGAATAGATTCTCGCCGGCTCTAGATGTTTATATACTTTGCGTTCCGACGGTAAAGTGTCGCCTTTACGCTTAAATACTATGGTGGAATCCCAGATGTGTATGGGTAATCCAATAGAACAGAAAGGCATCTATATTTCCGCTGATGGACTAGACCGTTACCAGCGAGAGATGGCTGTAGGTAAAAAAGCGCTATCTGTACTCAAACAATCACTTCCTGATTCTGTCGTATGCATACGTAACCATGGCATTTTCAAGAAACAGGTCGCTCCGCTGCTTCAGTTATACAAATATCATGAGACAAAAGTGACGGATGCTAAGTTTGAGGAGATTCTAGAACGAAGACAAACCACTGGGACTGGTGTGGTAATAGGTGAAGAGGAAATAGAGGGAAACAAAGAGTATCTTATTCTAACAAACAACCACGTAGTTCGGGCGGGAAACTATAATCGTCTCATGATTGAGGCAGAACCCGGCAAGTATGTGGTGGACGCTCTACTCGAACATCATGAACTAGCACTCATAGAAGATGGATATGATAACACCAAAGGAAAGATGGGGTTGGAGGTCATTGCTACAGCAGTAGACCACGATGCGGCACTTGTCCGAACAGTCGGGGCGCAGGAGAAACTTTCAGTTTTCCCACACAGTCTTGGCATGCCTGATGATGAGATCACTCTTGAAAAACCAGCAGTCACGTCGGGATTTCCGCTTGGGCTGAATAAAATAGTGACTGGAGGAAAACTCATCACGAAAGATGCTATCGACTTTATGCTCACACCTGTCCCTAACAAACATTATCTTGCAGATATATCAATAGACCCTGGACAGAGCGGTTCTCCAGTAGTTATGCCTCGTTTTGTCACTGCTAACGGCGGTATCTATGTTGATTTTGGTCTTATAGGTCTTGTGTATGGGAAGGCTGAAAACTATGACACCATCCGGATGATAACGCCTTATAATCAGTTTGAACAGATGGTCGTCAAAAAGGAGAGCATCCCAACGAAATCAGCATCTCTACTGGCGGATATTGGAATAAAGGACCTTGAATGGCTTCTTGAAGAAACAGGGGATTTATTTTCAAGGGCGGACGTCGGTGACTTCACTTTCATGCTAGATAAAAAAAACGGGAGCTACGAGCTAAACCAATATAGGTTGTCAGGCCCTGCAATAATTCCTCATGATCATATCTCTTGGAGATTCAATGTAGATGATGGGGTGAATGCTCAAAACATACATTATATTTCTGATGATCAGCCGAGTGGTAAATTGGATCTTGCAGGAGACGAGCAACTCGCTAAAAAAACTGAACGATACATCACTGCTTGCCTTAATCAGTTAGGGCTTTATGCCGAACATGCAAAAATGAACGGGGGCGACCACGAATCCGATGCCTCACGAGAACTTATCTATATTACTTCTATTATCAACACGAATACTGAATACCTTGAAAACGAATCCGCAATTCTCAGAACCGATTTATACCGACGAGGAATGATTCCCCACTATTTTGCTGTATAGAGGAAAGCTTAAGAATAAGCTAAATCAAAATTGTGTCATGGATTCAGCAGAGAACTATGTTAAAGAGGCAATACGAAGATTAGAAGTTCTTAGAAGGGATATTCAAGCTATGGACTTGGCTTTGAGAAAGGGAGATAAAGGAAGGTACGAAAAACTCAAGAAAGGTGCTAAACAACACCTGAAATATGTTCGTCAGGAGCTCTCAGATGCGAACAGTGCTTTGTAGGGTAAGAGTTTTATTTGGGACTTGATTCCTATTACCATGAGAACGCTATCAACTCTTGCTCTAGGACTGACACTATTGACGACACCTGCGGTTGCGGAACTGACTTCTTCTGAAGATTCGCCCACGCGTCCTGCTCTTGGAACCTCAGAAGAGATGGTTCGGCTAGCAGAGGATGTCTATCAGCAGCGCTGCCCCACAGGTGTGCAATATTCTGTGGATGAAGATACTGTCGAGGCTAGAGTGGGTGGTAGATATGTCAAAGTATCTGACTTGAGAAATAAGGACATAATTGAGTTTGGTAACGGATCCATGATAGTTGCAGATGAAGGACTGAATTTTATGATGAACAAATTAGTAATGGGTGGTGCTTGTACCTATGACACGACTTCAAAAGGTGAAAGAGATGACGCGTATATTTTTAACGCGAACGTCTATAATTCGGACGCCAAGCAATTGAGGACAGAGTTCGATTGGTGGAACGATTTCTACAAGAATTGTGAATAAGAAAAAGTGGGACTGCAGGGATTTGAACCCTGATCCGCCGATATCGCCTATGAACGGTCATTGCCCGAAGACTCAGCGCTCCATAACTGGAGCCGGCTATACTAACCAGCTTATACTACAGTCCCTTGTGTTCTCGGGGCCTTGGATGTTTTATAAAATTTGCTAGGAGATGCCTTTATAAATCGAGTTTTCCGTATGAGAGTATGACAGAGGTGGTGGATGCTCCCCAGCATCAGGAGTTTCTCTTAGAAAAGAGAAAGATACACAACATAAAGGAGCTCTACGACGCTCTGGATTCTATGACTGACAAAGTGTTCGCTCATTTTGTGAGCAAGGATCATAACCACTTCGCTTCTTGGATTGAGCACTCCCTTAATAGCAAGTTCCTGGCTGCACGTGTGAGGCGCTGTAAGAACAGGGCGGAGCTGAAGAAGGCGCTTTTCATGGAACTTTTCATGTAGTTTTATATTCTGGGTGAGAATTCCGATATCATGAAAGATATGCCAGGTCCCAGTGTTTATAGGAATACTGATGACGAGGCATGGAGGAACATAGAGCTTCTTACATGTCAACCTAATTCGTACTACGAGAAAAACAATTGTGATCCTAATGATTACGAGGAGGTGGGGTTGAGAGGTGTTGGAATATCTTTGGGGGAAGCAGAAGGGAGAATACAATACTTTGGACGAAACTGTGAAGCCATCACCGCAGTTCAAAGAGGATCCATTCCGAATTATCCTAACTCCTTGCGGGATCAAGAAAGGAATCTTCTCTGTATTGTCGAGGGAACGGGTGTGAGAAAGAAACGACTAAGTCTCTTACAGATTATGGAAGAAAGGATTGAGATTTTGGAAGAAGGGCTTGATATTCTGCAAGATCACATCGGAATTTTGGGAAAATTGAAGGGGTTGCTTTAACATGCCACCAAAAACAGATGACGGACCGGGAGGGTACACCAATAGTGAATTAATTTGGGCTCGCCATTATACATCTGCAACAGTAGTTCACTATAGTGAGCAAGATTGTGTTCAGAGTGATGATAAAGATTTTGCTCTTTCACTCTACGAGGAGGTTTTCAATACATATGGTGAAAAATCAGAGATCTCTTTCATGATGAAAATTGATTTTGAAGGTAAAAGCTTCAAATTGAGCGATTATCTTCTTTTATCGAGACAAGACGCTATCGATGGAGTTATGGATGCAAACGAAAGACTTACCAATGGTTATGTTCCAGTCTTACGTTCTTTTGGTATAGCAACTCTCGATTCTCTTGTTGATGATTGATTCTCTGGAACTTTTCATGTAGTTTTATATTCTGGGTGAGAACCCCACAAGATATGGTGACAAACCCTAAGATGGCAAGTCTTGAGAACAATATCCTAGAAGAAAAAGTGTATGATAGCAGACCTAGGTTCAAGGCGTTTTTTGAAATTAACGATGTTTACATTTCTCTGATTGAAGACAAAGATGAGTATCGTGTTGAGATTATGTTCCCTTGGGGCGAGACTTACAGAATAGGCGATCCTACAAAAAGCAAGGATAATGCAGAAGATATTTTTACATTGGCAGATTTGAGATACCGTCAGGGATACGTCCCTTTCCTTGACGAAGGTAAAAAAACTGCAAAACTAATTATTCCTAAATCAGATTGATTCTCTTCGCAACCTTTAAGAACGTTCTACGGCCTCTCAGGAGTATGGCGCACGAGGAGGTTCAGAAGAGAGAGTCCAAGTGGCAGAAGCTCTGGTCAGATAAGCAAGCATTCGAGGCAAACCCTGACAAGAGACAGAAGTTCTTCTGCACGTTCCCTTACCCCTATGTCAATGGTCTTCCGCATATCGGGCACACCTTCACGATGATGCGCGTGGACGCTTTCGCTAGGTACATGCGCTCTCAAGGTCGTAACGTTCTCTTCCCGCAGGCATGGCACGCTACTGGAACACCAATAAGCGCGGCGGCAGAGCGCGTGGCAGATGGCGAGGAGAAGCAAATCAAGATTTTGAAAGATTTTGGCGTCGAGGATTCAGAGCTTAAGAGTTTTGAGAAACCAGAGCACTGGATAAAGTATTTCGCGCCAAGGTACAAACGTGATGTTCAGAAACTCGGAATGAGCATTGACTGGCGCAGGGAGTTCATAACCACAAACCTTAACCCGCACTACGACGCTTTCATAAGATGGCAGTTCCTCGTCTTGAAAGACAAGGGTTATGTCAAGAAGGGAAAGCACCCTGTTGTGTGGTGTCCGAAAATGAACACCCCTGTTGGGGATCACGACAGAATAAGTGGCGAAGGAGAAACGCCTCAAGAGTTTGTCTTGGTTAAGCACAAACTTCCAGATGGGAGATTCATGGTATCTGCTACATTGAGACCCGATACTATTCTGGGGTTGACTAATACTTTTGTAAATCCTGACGCGGAATACACAGAGGTAGATGTAGATGGCGAGACCTGGATTCTTGGAGAGCCAGGAGCAAAGCGCCTGGCGCAGCAGGGCTTCAAGGTCACAGAAAAAGGAACTGTGAAAGGCTCTGATTTGGTCGGACAAAAAACAAAAGAGTTTGGCGATCGAGAAGTATTAGTTCTTCCCGCAACGTTCTTGGATGCAAAAGTTGGAACAGGCTTAGTGCATTCGGTTCCCTCTGAAAGTGCTGACGATCTCATCGCTTTACAAAACCTGCAGGCGGATGCAGGGTTCTGCAAGAAACACGGTTTAGATATGGCTGAAGTGAGTAACATCCATCCCATCGAGATACTAGACACTCCAGAAATAGGAAAGAATCCAGCTCAGTTCTATTTGGACAAGTATGAAGTAAAGAGTCAGAATGAGAGAAAGAAACTCGACCAGATTAGGAAGGAGCTCTACAAGCACAGTTTCTACAACGCTACATTTTCAAACAAGTACAAGGCGGTGTTCGACCGTAATCTTACTGGCGTTCCAATCCAGGAGGCGATGTCTTACGTCACTGATCAATTAGTCGAAGCAGGATGGGCTGTTAGATACTATGAACTGACAGGACCTGTTGTTACAAGAGCTAATGTAGATGCTATTGTTAAGGTAGTAGAGAATCAGTGGTTTGTCACCTACTCTGATCTTGAGTGGAAGGAGCAGACCCACAAGGCAATAAAAGCCACAAAGTTCTATCCTGAAAGTGTTAGGGCACAATTTGAGCATGTTGTGAATTGGTTGAACAACTGGGCATGCACTCGCGAACATGGCATGGGTACTAGACTTCCTTGGGATGATCAATGGTTGATAGAATCATTATCTGATAGCACAATCTACATGGCATATTACACTGTAGCTCACAAGATAGAGGAAGTACCTCTTGAGCAGCTCAACAAGAAGTTCTTCGACTACTTATTCCTTGGAAAAGGCGAAAAACCAGCATATCCTGGAATCGACAAGCTCAGGGATGAGTTCTTGTACTGGTATCCTCTTGACTTCAGGAACTCTGGCAAGGATCTTGTGCAGAACCACTTGACTTTCATGCTGTTCCATCACTGTGCTATCTTCCCGGAGGAACATTGGCCCCGTAGTATCGGTGTGAACGGTTGGGTCACTGTGGATGGCCAGAAGATGAGCAAATCTCTTGGTAATGTAATCCCTGTTGAGACGCTTCTGGAAGAGTACGGCGCAGATGCTACGAGGATAACTATCTTGAATGGCGGAGAAGGCATGGACGATCCTAACTGGGACTCTTCTTTCGCTAAAGGAATGGGTCCTAAGCTAGAGGGCTTGTTGAGACAAGCAACAGATCTGAAGGATTACAAGAGGGGAAACGATACTCCTGCGGATGCATGGCTCCATAGCAGGCTACACGAGGTAATCCGCGATGTGTCTGCAGCGATGGAGCGCACAGATTTCAGGACTGCAATACAATTGTCTCTGTTCGAGCTTGGTCAGGTAGTCAAGTGGTACCAGGCGCGAGTAAAGGTCCCTAACAAGGGAGTTCTCAGAGAGGTGTTGGAAGCGCAGCTTTTGATGCTGCAGCCGTTCATCCCGCACACGTGCGAGGAGGCTTGGGAGATTCTAGGCAATGATGGATTCATATCTCACACAAAGTGGCCAGCGTATGATTCTTCAAGGATAGATCCTGGGCTTGATGAGGCTGAGAACATGATTCGTGACTTGGTAGACAAGGTAAGGAAATCTGGTTCTAAGGATGTCACAATCTATCTGGCTGCTGAATGGAAGAGAAAGGCTTACGAAGAGTTCGACAAGGTTGTTGAGAAATCTAGAAACCCATTTGATATCACTAAAGCCCTGATGGCTACGCCCCTAAAACAGCATGGCGATGAGCTGCAGCGTCTGATTAAATTCTTGGTGAAGGGCAGGATCCCGAGCTATGTGCCTACTGAGAAGGATGAGCGAGCATGGTTGGCTTCTGCGGAAGATTTCTTGGCTGAGATTGCCGGTTCTGTTAAGGTATTAGAAGCAGGAGAGGGAGATTCTCCGAAGAAGAATTCTGGATTGCCTGGTAAGCCAGCTCTGGGTTAGTACCACTTATTAATGAATACAACCCATTACTTTTATAAATAAACCTTCGCTCCTACGTCTATGAACTGGGGGCGTTTGGGTAACATTGCATTGATGGTATTGCTGGTTCTTATTGTGATTTCTCAGCCGACAACAGCACAAGCCTGTCAAGTACTCACGTACGACGGCTGGCAAGCAGATGAGGACTGTGATAGCGCACCTGACAGTATAGATAACTGTCCAGATATTGCTAATGCAGACCAGTACGACATGAATCGTAATGGCGTTGGTGATGTCTGCGATGATCTCGTTGAAGATGTTGTAGTAAGTCCTGACAATAAGGTTCTCAGCGGGGAGTTCGCGCACCTTACGGTACGTATGATTAACAACCGAGAGTATCCTATAGAGGGCATCACAGTTAATGCAAATAGTGCAGACCTCAAAGCAGATGAATCGCAAGTTATACCCTATCTTCCAGTAGGCGAGGCAGCAGTTCTTGATTTCTGGCTACAGACTCCTAAGTGTGCATTTACCAAGAGTTATCCTGTGACAATCACCACAGCTCTATATGATCCCGCACAAGGGATAGAATCCACAGAAGTCACCACACAGACAATCTATGTGGAGCGCTCGGATGCATGCGGTATGGCAGATGGTCCACTAGACTCTACAATCATAAACACATTCCACAAGATAGACCTTGATAGAGGAGAATCCACAATGGTGCCACTCGTTCTCTGGAACAAGGGAGATGAGTCTGCAACTTACCATGTCATGCTAGAAGATCTTCAAGGATGGGGCTCCTGGCGTCTGGATCCTGCGGCTACAATCACAGTACCTGCAGGCAACGAGATGACTGCATTCCTTTTCCTGAGCACTAACAAAGATGCACGTCCTGGAACCAGAAAGATAACTGCACGAGTTACTTCTGAGGGTCAGACTGTTGAGATTCCTCTCTCCGTGTACGTCCGTGTTCCATATGGTGAGAGAGAGCAGGGTAGCGTTTGGCCTCTATTGCTCCAGATGTTCATTGTCTTAGTCTTGTTGTTCCTTATAATCGCGGCAGTCATCGTCGCTATAATCCACATCGATGGAAGAGGCAAGAAGAGTGTGAAGAAGTCAACGAAGAAGCGTTCTACTAAGAGAAAATCCTCAAAGAAAAGGAAATCTCAGAAGAAGCGCAAAACTGTCGCAATCGAAAAGGCTCCCAAGAGAAAGAGGGAGACATACTACTAGGTGAAAAACATGAACGGATCCGGAAAACCTTTTCAGGACATAACCCTAGACGATTTATTTGATGAAGGGATGATATTCCAAGAATCTTCAGATTATGTCAAAGAGAAATTGCTAAACAGGAACGATGTTAAGTGTAAATCTATTCACACGGTGAGTGAAAATTACACTGGCTCTCCTCAAGCTATTTCGGATACTTTTAGAAGAGCAGTTCCTTCTAGAGCCCTTGCAGTCGGTGGCTATAAGAGACAATTCCATGATTGGAAAAACACCAATGATTGTGCGAAATCTCAAATGTATGAATATGGAATAGCCATCATAGAATTAGAATAACGAAGTTATAATCAAAGGTGAAAACATGAAAAACCTGATCGCATTCGTGTTCGTGTTCCTCCTGCTTGTCGCGGGAGCCAACGCAGAACTCGTAGTAAACAAGTACACCAACGATTTTGTCCTTAGCAGCGCAAACAACGAGCAGCTCAAGCTCTGCGCATGCGAGACGAAAGTAGATACTATCATAGTTGAGAACACAGGAATCTTCCACGGAAGTTTCTCTGTCCAGATAATGTCGGACTACCCGGGTGCGATCAGGCCGGCAGAGACTGACTTCTGGCTAGACGCCAAGTATCTAAAGGAGATACCGATATATCTAGAAGACTCTTGCGGAATCTATGGAACCTTCAACTATGAAATCACAGTCAGGAACAGTTACGGTCGTATAGAGAAACTATACAGGACAATTAATGTGCAGGAGTGCCAGACCACCCTGCTAGAAGTTGTGCCTGAGAACGCAGAGACTGGCCTTTGCTACCCTGCATCGTACGATGTCACTGTTACAAATGTTGGTACATTCGACGAGACATTCACACTGGACATGGGACCGTTTGCTGATGTTGCCACTGTCCCCGTCAAGGACATGTACCTCAAGCCTGACCAGTCACACACTCAGACTGTCAATATCACATTGCCTTGCTCAGACTACGGAGAGTTTGTCGTTCCATTCGCGATCTTCACACCCAATCAAGGAATGACTGCATTCGAAGAGAGGCAACTAACTGTCGAGAACCAGTATGGTTTCGGCATTGAGCTTCCCACAGAGATGGAGGCGTGCGCGCTTACAGAATCGATTGTGACTATAGGGCTAGAGAATGTGGCTCCAGTACAAGACGATATTCTGTTGGAGCTTGCAGGACCTAGTTTCATTTCCATGAACTGGGAGTACATGAAGGAGATATCTCTTGATGCGTACGAGGACAAGGAAGTCCAGCTCAATTTCGCACCCCAGAAAGCAGACATAGGCGAGCACACGCTCACCGTGACCGCTCGCGACAAGTACGGCGGAATAGTCAAGACTCGCGACGTTCAAGTGGATGTATCCAACTGCTATGATCCGAGCGTAGAGCTCAGACAAGAGGAGGCAGTTGCACTTCCTGACATTTTTACGGGCTGCTGTGGCCAGGAGACGTTCTATGTGAACGTTCAGAATGACGGTGACAGGGAGCAGGTCTTCCGCCTCACATTAGACGGGCCAAGCTTCTTCGTGCTCGACGAGACGACTGTCAGGGTACAGCCCAGCCAGAACATCAACATCCCGCTAGTTGCGACCTTGCCTTGCACGGACGAGATATACGAGGCGAAAGTTATCATATCTCCAGTTGGCATGCCAGGAGTGAACGTATCAGATTCAGTTGTTGTAGAATCCCTTACCCAGAGGACCTGTCATATGGTCCAGATCGATGATGATGAGCTTGCCGTTAGGGAAGACCAGGATGTCATTCCAATTATGGTGAAGCACACCGGAATCGCAGGGGGAGACTATGATATTGAGATTGCGAGCCAGCTCTTCACGAGCATGGAGGAGACGATAAACCTTCAGCCCGGCGAGCACAAGGCCATCCATCTTGTTCCAAAGACTAATTTGTCTGACCAGAGTAAGGGCAGGTACATTGTCGAGCCGCTCTTCACGCTCCAGGAGGAGAATATTCCCTACAACGAGCACGTTGGAGTTCAGCTTAAGGGTAAGACTTGGTGCCAGCAGTTCAAGGACTGGTTCTTTGGGCTACCATGGGCATCTGTCACGTTCTGTGTATGGGTATTGACTCTCTTAGCGATAATCTTCCTGCTATTGGCTATTCTGCTACTATTAGTTTGGGCAGGCAAGATCACATTGTTCAACGGAGGGCTCTCAAGAGAGTTCATACTGTTGCTCAAGACGCTACTCATTGTGTTGCTCATTGTTCTTTTGCTGTTGTTCCTTTTCTTGAGGAACCCAAGCCCAGAGATGCAATATGAACGTCTAGCTGACAACTCTGATCCTACAGTACTAGAATGGTACCAGAACACAGAGGCCAATGTGAACCTCGCTGTGTACTTCGATGATCCTGACATGGACATCCTAGCCTACACTGCTACTCAGCCGCGTGACTTGAGCGTCCATGTGGAGGGTAATGTGATGACTCTCACTCCTGACCACAACTTCGTGGGCGAGAACACCATGGTGGTGACCGCTTCAGATGGTAAAGGTGGCGTGACTGACAGTCCTATATTCCTGTTGAGGGTAATCCCTGAGAAGGAGCTTGGTCTTTTGGGTTGGCTCAACTTGTGGTGTAGCTACATCAAGGTCTTCATGCTATTGATGATAGTGATGGTTCTTCTCTTGCTGCTTCTCACGGTAAAGGAGCGAAAGCCTAGGGAAGAGACCAAGAAGAACGTAATAGTTGTTGTTCCTGGAAAATCTACTAGAAAGGCATCTGTAAAGAGGAAGAAAGTCAGGTTTTTTGCGAGCAAGACAGGCACGAAAGCTCACATGAAAGGCTGCATGGCACTAGGCCATGTAAAGAAGAAGAATCTTCGAATATACAAGAGCAAGACTGCCGTCCTGAACAAGGGCTTGGCTCTTTGTAGCATGTGCTACCATGCACCTGCTGTGAATCCCACTGCAAGGATGAAGCACAAATCTGTTGCTGCTCCAAAGAAGGCTGTTGTAAAGAAGAGCTCCAAGAAGGCTGTCAAGAAATCTGTAAAGAAGAAAGCAGTTAGGAAGGCAACAGTTAGAAAATCTTCTAAGAAAACGGTAAAGAAACCTATCAGAAAAAAGACATCTAGAAAAGTTGCTAAGAAGTCAGTGCGTAAAGTAGCGACGAGAAAAGCATCTAATC
>JAAOYH010000052.1 GCA_018221245.1 Candidatus Woesearchaeota archaeon | reverse complement strand
TGAGGGATCGTGTGACTGAAGATGTTGTTAGTGCTACGTGTAGTGTAGATGTTGCTGGCGAGGAAGGACAAGTAAACTTTACATCAATAGAGGTTCAGAATTGTGATATTGGTCTAGATGGAGAGTTTAATTATGCTGATAGTCCTGTGAATCACGGGTGGGTATACTCTAGTAGAAATCCTGCTCCCGATATGTCTGGTACCTCAGCAACTCTTGGCGTGTCTCAGTCAGGTATGAATCATGAGGTTCAGTGCAAGTTAGCATTCTTTGATGTTTCTGCCAAGATGAAGTTGTCTGCCGACACTGCTATTCAGATGTTCATATCTGATGGCACGGATAATATAATTGCTAGTTTGACGTTTGATACTAGTGGTGCTGCGACCGGTACTGCAGATGTTATTGCATATGACTTTAGTACGGGTGATTACATTACATTTGGAACTGTTGCTCTAGATGAGTTCTTCATCGCTTCAATTGTTACAAATACTAAAGATTTGACTGTAAGTATCAATGTTGACGGTCAGGCTGTTGATGTGCCGTTTGAGAACAGCGCATTTACTTCTCCAATAAGTAAGGTGTTCGTGTTCAATCAGTTTGGTACTGTGGAGTTTGATTATATTAGGACGTCTGGTAGTGGGGATACTGTGAAGGATGCAAGTACAGTTCAGACAGAGATTGCGTTTGCTCATCTTGATAGTTGTACGAGTGCCAGGGATTTCTCGGCAGATCCCCCAGGACACATAATAAATACTTCAGCCACAGGATCTGATAGGTATTTGTATAGTGGTGAGGAATTGTATCCTAATATCCAGGATTATTGTGATAGGATTACTAAGGTGGAAGGTTTCTTCGGTATCACTAATCTTGGTACTGATTTAGATTATTGGTATGCTGAGGATGTGTGTTCATATACTGAGCTTGCAGATGCTGTCCAGTATAATAATGAGTGCTGGTCAGAGGCGTTTGCGTATTGTGTTGATGTGACGTATGCGGCGGATCAGGAGGCAGCAACACGAGGTGCAGATGGTGCAACTGTGTGTCTTGGCATCCTTGGCGCATCTGTGCCTTCAACGAGGCTTCTAGGTCCTCTGTGGAGTGCGGCATGGCGATTAGCATTAGAGAATATTATGATGGTTATCTTCTTGGTCTTCGTGTTGGTTGTATGGTTGTCTTTGAAAGGATTGAGGAGGAAGTGATACGTGGGGCTGCTTAGCACTATAGGTTGGGTTGTAGGGTCTGTTGTTGCAGCTGTTGGTATTATTGCGCTTCTAAAGTATCTTGGCGTATTTGATTTCTTTGGAGTGGTGTCCGATATTATAGGGCATATAACTTCTTGGATGCCGATTTGGTTGAAGAGAACAATTTTTTTGTTGTTTGGTGTCATTCTGTTAGGTTTCATGGTCAATTGGATGTTGACGATGGATAAGGTGTGTTCTGACAATAAAGTGTGGGAAATAGACAATATTTTCTATGCTATTTCTGCGAAGATTCAAGATGCTGAGTTAAATGTAGATGATGTAACTAGGTTGCTTGATGCTGCTGAAGAGGATGAATCAGATGAGGCGTTGGGCGAGTTTGGAACGCTTGTGGGGAGAACAAGGGATTTAAGGGATACTTGTAGGGGGTGTCCTGATTGGCCTTTGAATGAGGATAATCTTGAGAGGTTTTTCATAGATATTGATCAGTTTAATAATCCTGAAGAGTACAAGTTATGGTTGAGTAGGTTAGAGTCCGGTTATAAGGTGAGATATGTTGTTGTTCATGCTCCACTTACAAATAGGGCCAAGGTGCGTTTGGCTGAGAATCTGGGTATTGATGAGGTGATATCTGGTTCGTGTTATATGATAGAAGAGGAGTATGCAGATACGTTTGCAGATATAAATCTTGATGTGTTTTACAAGTTTGTTACTAATGCAGAGGGTGATGGTGCGTCAGTAATAGTTGATGTAAAAAAGTGGGATTTGGCTGATTGTCCGCAAGAAGCTACTGGTGAGGCTATGGAAGCGTTGTTATTGCCACGGTATCCTGGTACTGTTGACAAGAAGAGTGTGAGGACAAAAGATTATACTACTTCTGGCTGGGTCGTTGGTTCATATGCATCTGTTACGAATAGCGATGGCACGGCCCTTAATTTGGTGACGAGATCTCCAAGAAGTGTTTTTGTAAGTAGGTTGGCGGCAGATAATAAGGCGGTTGAGTATAGTAATTATAATGCTGATAGACGGACGTTGAGTGGTTTTGTGAAAAAAGATGTAAAAACTCTCACGTATTCCTGTAGTGTTGAGGCCGGTAAGAAGGACGATATTTCTGTTAGGATTTTCGGGATTGATCTGTTTAATTTTCAGATGTTGGCGTTGATTGTTGTGTTGACTGGGATGTTTTCTGTGTTGAAGAAGATGAATCTGATGTAGTAAGGTTTAAATATAACCTGTGTTAAGTAGTTGTATGTTGCAATGGTTGGGTGCATTCATCATCATGTTGTTGTTAGTGTCAACAGCAATAGCTGCTGAAGAGGACATTGTCAATGAAGCACAGTCGAGGTTCATTTCTGCTGAAGCTCAGAGGCTCATAAAAAGCGAGTTCGCAGAATTAGATAAGAGCCTCAAGGCGTATCAGGACGAGAACTTCATAGCTCTTGATGGGGAGATGCGCAGAGTGATAACAGATTCTGTGCAGAAGATGGTGATAGGTACTCTTGGAGCTGTGTTGCTTGCAGGTGCTGCCATTGCCATACTGATGTTTAAGTTGTCGAGGAAGTATTCGTATGAGAAGTTCTTAGAGAAGGAGTTGCAACAGCAGACAGAGATGTATCAGGATCAAGGGTTACAGCAAATGCAGCAACAGGAGTTTGCACAGCAGCAGCAACCATTCAATACTATAGGTATGGATCAAGGTCAATCTTTTGCAAGTGATAGTTCAGCATTCAGTAATTGGCAAGTACAGCCGCCGCACCAGGGAGGATGGCAGTGGCAAGGAGGACAAAAATGAAAAGTAATCAATATCATCCTGGGATGAAAGGTATGTATGGCCTTAGTACAAGCATACATTGGGGGCCACAGCAGCAACAGGGACAACAGACTGGTAACACGGTGGAACGTAGTCAACAGGGACAACCGCCCCCTTTTCCTTTTAATCAGTCACAGCAGCCACCGCAGCAGCAGTGGAGGCCACCACAAGCTCAGCAACAGCCACAACAGCAGTGGCAGCAACCACAGCAGCCTCAACCGCGACAGATGCCTCCTCCCGGCATGATGCCGCCCGCGAAGGCAGGTAAGAAGAGGATGAAGCCAGGGAAGAAGAAGAAGGTGATTTGGTGGATTCTAGTGTTGATTGCAATAACGACAGCGATAGGGTTTGTGGCTACCCTCATATTGTATCTGTCGAAGTACGCATAGGTGAACGAATTTGGCACAGGGACAACCAGAATCTAGGAAGGACAAATCTACAGTAATAATCTTACTGGTGGGTGTTCTTATCTTGATGGTTGTAGGTTATACTCTGTGGCAAGGTGGAGTTGGCGGTGTAACAGATCTAATCGGTAGGCTCCTTAAGTGGGCCGTTGTTCTAATTTTATTCGGTGTAGTGATCTTTATTGTGATGAAGATCTTGCAGAAGCCAAAGATAGATCTTGTCGAGAATGACAGGAAAGATATGATTGAAGCCGGGGTGTTGAGCAAACCCCCTATGGTGAAGGATTTGTATTTCACGGGTGATAAGGAGCACGGGGAGTTCCGTGTTGGGAAGATTATAGGTTATGTGCAGTTGCAGTCGTATAAGGATCTGGATATTCTTGCTGGATTAACGCCCGAGCATATTGCTGAGCTTGACAGACAAGGCAAGGTTCCTGCTAATTATATTATCAAGGAGGATGTGTTTATTTTCAAGACTTTGCCGTTTCCGTTCTCTTTTTTCGAGGAGGCGAAAGTGTTGAGGACTCTTGAGGATGAGCACTCTCAGCTTATTGGTGATGTTAAGGTTTATGGAGTATCTATGATTAAAAAGTATTCGACATATTTTCCCAATCGTGCTCATTTGGATATTGCGAGGATTGATATAGCAATAATAAGGGAAGCATGGCGTGGACAGATCCACCAGTTCCTCCGGGATATGGTGAGTATCACACAGAATGCTGTGGGCTTAGACGCACAGTATAAAAAGGAGCTTGACCAGAGGAAGCTCCTCAAGCTACCTACGCCACTAGGAAATCAAGAGGAAGGATCCAGGTGAAATGTATAGACTTCCTTAAGGAGAAGGTACATATAACATATTTAAGGCGTGTTGGGTGTCTGTATGTCAGGTGATGAAAATGGATGAATTTGACGAGATGAAAAAAAGATGTAGGGAAGTTAGTTATCGGCTTGGTGGACATGCGGGGTGGGATAAGGACGGAAAATGGGTTGATGACTCTTTGTTGGAGGAGATTGAAGTTGGTGAGGATAAAAGTTGGTGTGAGACTGATAAGGGCACTTATACGAAAGAGGGTTGGAAGAATATGTGTTTAAATGCCTTGGAGATTTTAAAGGAGACTGCTGATGAGTTGTGGGAGGTTCGGAAGTGAGTGATTTCGAAGACTTCATGAATGATCGTGGTGAGATGCGCCGCATGACTTCTCATATCATAAAGACTGAGATGTTGAGGAATCCAGGGCTCGAGCGTAAGGTAGTTGAAGAGAACAGAGAAAGAAATATGTTGTATGTCGCTCTTACAGGGGCGATACTATTGTTGGTGTCGTTACTATGAAACATGAAGAAGATGAAGAAGTTAGTTTTTACAAAAAGAAGATGCATCTTAGGATGATGCACAAGAGGTTGAAGGTGGGTCTTGTGCAGTGGGCAGATATATCTGATGATGATAAAATGCTCTTGATGCATTATTACAATTACGATACAGATGGTTTTCAGATGTGATAAGATATGCCGCGCCCACTTCAATATCAAGAAATAGTGTTGCACCAGATTATGAGTTTGCACATTCTACAGCCACACTATTTCTCTAGTCTTTTCCACATAGCTACGCAGCTTCTTGACGAGGATGAGATTCTTGAGATGGAGAGGCGCATAGGTCTTGTAGAGATGATGGTGAATGGTGAGGATAAGTATATTGATTTCGACGAGAAGGGCAATTCTGTGGTGAGGGCAAGGCCGAAAGGTGGTCTAACTCTGTATGATATTGAGATGGCCCTAGAAAGTAATTTAGACTATTATGCGTATTTTGAGCGTGAGGATGGTGTGAAGATCACTAAGTTTGATGTTGAGCGTGAGCTTGACAAGGTGAAGCGCTATATATTTTTACGAGTGAAAGAGAAAGCGTATGGAATGCGCTTCACGAGGATGTAGTGTGGCAATTGAATTGAATGAATTGCCGCGAGAGATAAGGGATCGTATAGACATAAGGAACGATACAGATCCTAATTTCTGGCGTTTTGAAGAGGATTACACTGCAGATTTTTTCAATATTCTGCACGAGCGTTCCGATAAGGGTATCGAGCACTCTATGATTGTCAGTGTAATAGGGCAACAAGGGTCTGGGAAATCGTGGGCCAGTATCACATTATGCACAATGTTGGATCCTAGTTTCTCTATCGATAAGATTTTCTTTTCGTATAACGATTTAGTGCATAAGCGTGCCACTTTGATGCCCAATACATCTGTGTTACTTGACGAGCAGTCTCAGTCATACGGTCTTGACAGTAATCGTGTAATGATTATTCTTCAGTCCATTAAGGAGCAGTTGAGGAAGAAGTCGATTCACATGTTCTTCTGTTCTCCCGTGTTGCATCCAGAGTATCAGTCCAGCATGTATATTCTTGAGACGATGTTCATAGATCGTGAGACTGAGGAGGCCGTTTGTGTTCTTATGACGCGAGAGAAGCACGTGTTGGGGCATGTTCGTGTTCCTAGTCCATTGAAGATACTGCAAGATGGAAGAAGTGTTCAGACTAAGGAATTTATTGATGCGTATGAGGCTAAGAAAGATGAGCATCTTGAGAAGATTCTTGGCCAGAAGCACGTTGATGTCTTCGAGGAGCGTGCTGAGGCAGTTATGAGGAGTAAGTTATTTAAACTGGCTGAGAGAGTCTATGTCAAGAAGTTGGGATATATCCCGAGGGATCGTGTGGTGCAGGTTATTAACAAGTTGTTTCCAGAGTATAATGCTGGTGTCGTCCCGAATGAAATAGCTGAGAGGATCAGGATGAATCGTGAGCTTGAAGGTAAGTGGCTGATTCCAGGTAGTAAGAAATCGAGGAAGAAATGATAAAAGAAGAATGGGGAGTTATTGAATGCTATTCTCGTTACGAAGTAAGTACTCTTGGAAGAGTTAGGAATAAAGAAACAAAGAAAGTTTTGAAACAATCCTATACAAATTACACTACTTGTCCATATTTGAGAGTTTCAGTTGCAGAAGAAAAAGGTGTGTTCAAAAATGAAAATGTTCATAGGATTGTTGCAAAAACGTTTATTCCAAATCCAGAAGGTAAAAAAACAGTGAATCATGTAGATGGTGTAAAAGAAAATAATTGTGTCGATAATCTCGAATGGTGTACTTA
Source organism: Candidatus Woesearchaeota archaeon (assembly GCA_018221245.1). Classification (GTDB taxonomy): domain Archaea; phylum Nanobdellota; class Nanobdellia; order Woesearchaeales; family UBA525; genus UBA525. The sequence goes on along the minus strand of JAAOYH010000052.1, from coordinate 6,363 downwards.
TAGGGAAAATGCCGTACATGCGACTGAAGAGGGTCTTTTTGTGATTCCTAAAGGGGAAAAGAACGGGATGAGTAAGTTAAAGAAAAACGATATATATGCTTCAGATTGCCAGGATCTAGGAAGGGAGGAAATAATATGAATTCAACGATGTGGCTTATTTTAATTTCAGGGATATCTTTGCTTTCTATAGGTGCATTATTGGTTGTATTTTGGATCCATGTTCAAGGTGTTGGATGGCAGTGGACAACTCAAGAATTTGGAGATAAGACGGCTAGCATTATAGGTTTCCTGAAGGGATGGATTGTCGTGTTGTTGTTTTTCAACTTATTATCTGGATTTGTAGTTATTGTACAGCGGATGATTAGGTGATGGTGAGGAATAAATAGTGGTAAAAAATATTCGCAGGATTTCAAGAGGGGCTGTTGATATGTATTTAGTAGGTAATTCTATGTCCAAAGTTTCTGAAGTCGTGGGTTGTTCTGAAGGTGCTCTTTATAAGTGGAAGATAGCTAATTCTTTGAAAGGGAAAAAAAGAGGGCTGATGAGAACAGGATGGAGGCGTAAAATATCTGAGTCTTTGAAAGGCATAAAAAGATCTCAAGAATTTAAAAATAAGTTAAGGGTTGCTAGAACTGGTAGAAACCATTCTGTTTATTCGATTGAGAAAATGAGGTTAGCTCATATTGGTAAGAAACATTCTGATGCTATGAAGAGTAAAATGAGTAGAGATCGTAAGGGAAAAGTTTTTTGTCCCATGTCGCGAAGTGAAGAGACTCGGGCAAAATGTAGAGTTAATTTGTGTTGGTGCTGCAGGTATGAAATGGTTTGTATTTTGGAGTCTGAGGTGGATAGTTTAAGTGTGGAGGAGGTGAAGTTATGGTTAAACGATTTGTAACTAAGAAGGGTGGAGAAATTACTCCGTTCAAGATTATCTTGGATGAGCAGTCTGTTGCCTGGAATGAAGCCAGGAATAGAGAACGTGGTGATCGTCCGCGTACTCTGTATGCTTCAGATTATGGAGCTTGTATGAAAAAGATTTGGTGCCAGTTTTTCCCTAAGAAGTTTCCTACTGAACCGTTTCCACCAAGATTGTTGAGGATATTCCATAATGGCGAGTCTGTGCATGAGAGGCTAGCCCAATATCTCCATAATAGTGAACTTACGTTCCTAGAGGAAGTAGATATACCAAGGGATGATCTAGATGTCCACGGTCGTGCTGACGGTCTTGCGATGCAAAGTGGAAGATTTCACGTTTTAGAATTTAAGAGTATGAATGTAAGATCGGTATATGTGGTGAAGGAGGAGCACGAGGGACAGTGTATGTGGTATATGCATATGTGGGAGAACTTGAGGCTTGACCTGAGAGATGAGTTTGGTTTTAAGGATCCTGATGTTGCGTATGAAGAAGATGAGATAAAGACGTTCAATAGTGATCTTGGAAGGAAGTATGATGAACTGACTATCGTGGAGAAGATGCTGTTATTGTCGAATGGTCCTGTGAAGGGTGAAGTGATTGTAGAGTCAAAGCAAACCCAGGAAATCTTTGCTTTCCCGATTGAACTGGATCAAGGGAAGATTGCTAAAGTAAGGAAATGGTTCGAGCAATTGGCGTGGTTTGTCGAGATGGAAAAGATGCCAACAGTACGTTATGATAAGAAGCGATTTCCATGTTCGGGCTCGTGGGGAAAATGTTCATATTACGACGTTTGTTACGGTAAGGAATAATCATCCACCAAATTGCACTTATCCTGTTCGCAATGTTTAAAAAGAAGTACATCAGAGTAGTTCTCAAAGCGTGGAGGCTCCGCTAAAAGCGACTGCGCTTAGCGTCATAATATGATCGAGGTCCTTGTGTGAGACAGTATGGAAAAAAAGGCTGGTATGGTGAATCATACCGGCACTATCTATCTGCAAAAGGAATTTCTACACGTACTAGAAGGTATTTCAATGATGCTGCAAAAGGGCCAGGTAAGAAGTTGGGTTTGACGCAACCAAAATCTCTTGCTATGCTGAGGTCAAAAGGATTTAGCGACAGAGACATCATAGATAATCCTGAGACTGTTGCACAGTTCGAGAAGATTGCTGGAGATAGTCCTGGGACGGCTGTTTCATTCATAGAAATCGTCAAGGAGTCTAAGAGGCAGCTACCCGAGAGTGCCTCTGTTGCTGATAAGATTGCATTTTCTCAAGGAGGAACGACTATTGCACCACAAGTGAGTCCATCTGAAACTTTGCCACAAGAGCCTCAGATTTCTCCTCCTGGGATCGGAGGCGGAGAGGGCGAGTTCGGCTTCGACCCTTCTTCGTCTCCTGATTTTACTGAGGTGCCAGAGATAGTCATTCCAGTTTCTCCTCCTCCGCCAGGTCCAGATGATCCTATTGGTAGGTTGTACTCAAAAAGGAAAGGGAGAAGAGTTAGGTCATTCGAGTTTGTAGGTACTGATTTTGTGCAGTTCCAAGATAGGAAGAGTGGGATTAGGTTTCTTGTAAATCTTAAGAATGATAGGTTCGCAAAACCAGATGCTTATCAACGAGAGTTAGATAGGTTGGAGAGGATTTCTTTACGAAACATACATAAGAAGTATGGGAAGAGGGTGAAAGAATTATGAAGGGCTGGCGTAACGAATCATGGAGACACTCTCTTTCAGCAAAGGGTGTAAAGACAACTAATAGGTATATGCAGTCTCGTGCCCCAATCAGTCGTGCGTTGTTCGGAGCAAGTGATACTGCGCGTAGGAAGCGTGCTGAATCAGGTGTTGATGCTGCGATTCGTGTTACACGTTCTGCTGAAATTGCCAGAAAAGTAACTCCTTCTGAGCAAAAAGGTATAGATAGGGAGTTGACAGAAGATTTTGCACAAGGAAGGTTACGTAATAGGATTGGTGCGTTGGCAGTTCTTGAGAAGTCTTTAGGGTTGGAGCCACAAGATATTGGTATTAGGGCGGCCAAGTTAAAATCTGCAAATGAAACTATTGATGAAATTAATTTGATAAAAAGAAATCAAGAAACAGGTAGGGCCAAGAAGGAAATAATAGCTGAAAAAATAAGATTAGGTAAAGAACAAGGTGTTGCTGTAAATGTGAATAGGCTTCCAACTTTGACTCCTAATGAAGAGAATGCGTTGAAGTTGACGCCCGGTGCTATTGATAGTATGGTGAAGACGCAAGAAGAGGCCGCAGCAAGTGCTTTAGAATTTAAGAATCTTAATAAGGCGTCAAGTGAAGTGTTAAGTGAGGTAGAAGAAGAACTTAGGTTTGCCAATGACCCACATAGAAAACAGGTTTTGACGGCTCTAGTTGCAGGTGTAAGATGATTGGTAAAGGCTGGTACAATGAGTCGTGGAGGCACAGTCTGTCTGCAAAGGGGGTAAAGACAAATTCTCCTCATAAGTATATGCAGCAAGCCATTGATTTCTCTAAAGCATCAGGATCCGGCGCTCAGAAAGTAAGTAAACCCATTAATCCTGTGGTGGCTCCTGAAAGGCAAGTTGATCCTATTGTTGAGCTTTTAGGGCTTGGTAGGAGTAACGACACTAGAATTCAAGAAGAAATTAGGACTGGAAGATTATCGCAGCAACGAGCATTAGATGCGCGTGCAGAGAGAAGTGGTCTTGCAGATGTTCGCAGGGGGATTTTGTCTGTTCCTCAAAGGACTACGCGCAGGGATATTGTTAGGGGTGCTCTTGAAGAAGAAGGTTCTGTGTCAGAGAAAGCAGCAGGTGTTGTTAGGGCTTTGAGAACTATTTCGCCAGTTGGTGCTGTTGATGCGATAAGAAACGATCTTAGGAGCAAAGGCATTCCAGAAGATAGAATAGATGCAGAAGTTGGAGCTATTCGTGCAGAGTTATTCAAGCAAGCTGTTCAGCGTGCACAGGTTGGTCAGGATATTGATGGTGATGTTTTGAAAACTCTAACTTCTAGTCAGAAAAAAGAAGTTGCAGCCATTCAAAAAGAACGTGCTTTAGATACTGCGGGCGCAGGTTCTCGTTTCGCCAGGGAACTTGGACGTGATGCTGTAATGGGTGTAGAAGAGACTCTTACAGATCTTCCTGGTGCAGTGGGAGGTTTACTTCTTGAAAAGGTTAAAGATCGTCCAGATATTGCTTCAATTAAGGCGGGAGAGGAGAAAATTAAGGATATTATTAGTCTTGAGGATACAAATATATTCCTTGGTGGTGATGGTGGCGAGTTTGGTCAGAATGGTACTGCTGGTTCTTTCAATTTCTTCCCTTCTGTAATAAGTGACGAACCAACATCTGCGATATCATCTGGCATTGTTCCTAAAGAGAAGTTTGTTGGTCCTGATTTCGGGTTGGATAGTGGTAGTCCTAAGAGTTTTGGGGAGCGCATAGCTGATCAGGTTGAACAGTTATATGATGCTCGTGACGATTTGGGTAAGATAGATACTAAGCCTCTTAGCAAAGGTAAGACTGCATTCGATAAAGGTGACAGAGAGAAACTTATTGAGGCCATCAATGAGCAGGAGTTCCAGGTGAAGCAACAGGAGTCGAGGTGGAACTTAGTTGATCAAGTCAGAAACCTTGTTGAGACGAATGAGAACAGGGAGTCAAAGTTCAATGATAAATCTAAGAGTCCGTTTTCGCTGGGGATGTTCAGTAATTCAGGTAATAAGTTAGCTGATGAGACTAAAAAGATTACGAAGGTCAAGGAAAAAGTGAAAGACGGTGCCGATAAGGCGCGTTCTAGATCTAGTGAGCTTCGAGGAATGTTGAGGAGGATGGATTCGACGATTGAACCGAAGACGTCGTTGCCAGAAGGCGAGGTGAAGGTCTTTGACCAACACCAAGGGTTCATTGATCTGCCGTTTACCTTTAGAGATGCAGGCAGTGTTGTCTTCGGGGAGTCGAAAGGTGCCCCGCAGTAATGGTTCTTGGCGCAAGAATGCGACTATTTGGATTTTCGGTATAGCTCTTGTTGCTGTGCTGGTCACAGGGTTTGTCTTTGAGACGTTTGATATTGGCCAAGATAAGTTCTATGCTTCTCAGCCGGTAGAATATAGTCAACTTGACTCTTTCAGTACTGGTGGCGTATATGCGGTTGTGAAGGGTTCTATCTATGAGACGGGCGAAAACATGACTGTATTCGGTGCTTGCCTGGATGCTGGCGGTGATCTATTGGAGGAATCTACTGCTACTCTGCAGGCTTGGTATCCTAATGGTACTGTTATGTTGGAGGCGACTGATGCAATTCCAATTATAGATATTGATGCCGTCGCAATTGGAGATCCTGTTTATGAGGATGTTCTTGATGGTCTTTCTACTTGGGATATATCTTCCGGGACATTCAAGAGTGGTAGGCACGGTTATGAGATCGTGCCGTTGACTGATGTTGCTATTGGGAGGCTTAATACATCTAATGATGGTGATCCTGGCCCCCCAACCACTGCATATATAGTGAATGGTACTTCCCCGTATGCTGTGCTTGATACTGTCGCTATTTCTGGAAGTGTGGCAGATTTCGGTGGTTATGTGTTGTATGCTGGTGAGACGTATTTCATAACTATTGATGCAGGAGGTTCTCCTTATGATCCTAAGTCTACAAATCCTTATACTCCTGGTGTTGGTCAGTTAGAGAATGTTACTTATCCTATGGGTGGTGATCATATTACTTGGACTGGTACTGTTGAAGGAACGACAGTTAATACAGGAGGATTTGGAAAGTACTTGTATGGTTTCAGGTATCTTGAGGTTTCTCCTTTTGTTGCCGGTCCAACAGGTAGGTTTAGGATTCACATAACAATGCCTGATACGATTGGGACGTATTTTACAGAGTTCAATTGTACATATGGACAGGACTGGGCGACAGATTATGGTGAGTGGCAGAATCCTGCATGGGTTAAGCGTATCGGCGATTTACAACTGAGTATTGCTAATGTAACAACAATTCTTGATGGGCACACAACACAATTGGCGAATATCACGAGTAATTTGTATAATTTCAGTCAGGATGTGAATCAAAACTTTTCAGATGTGCTTACAGCAATTGATGATTTAAATATCTCTGTTGGTGAAGGCGAGGTCCAGGATGAGAGACAAATTAATGAATTGCGTGAACTTGTTCATGCCATTAGTACCAGTTTGTGGGTGATTGACGAGACTAACCCGACATACTCGTTGTCTTCTGGCGTGTTTAATTACGAAGCTGTCGATATGGTGAGTCCATATGATGTCTATGCTGCGTCTTCCGATGGGCGGATTGTACGATGGGATGGCGAGACTTGGACTACTGGTAGCGTTAATGGTACCAACCTCCTTGGTGTGTCGGCAGTGACTGCTGCATTGCCGTATGCGTGGTATGTGGGGACTAATACGAGTAATGCTGTGCCTATTTACAGTATTAACGG
>JAAOYH010000009.1 GCA_018221245.1 Candidatus Woesearchaeota archaeon | reverse complement strand
TCGGCCTGGAGGAACTGATTAGGGTTCTGGATGTAATACTCCTTCGCAGCATCATCTGACACCTCTATGTTGTCAAGAAGAAGGCGCTCGTCAAGAAGCTTCTGCAATCGTGCCTGACTCTCCAAGGAGGCATCGAAATCCTCTTCAGAGATATTCTGGTCCGCCATAAGAGTGGCTAAGGTCTCTTCTGTTAGGCCTTGCTGAGTTAGGAACTTAGCACGCTCCTCAAGTAGTTCATCTATTGTAACAGTGATGGATTCAGACTCCTGCCTAAGCAGTTCATCATTAACCATAGCATTCAGGATTTGACCTAGCGCATTAGTATCTCTGGGAACGGTCTCAGGGAGAGTGTTGATTCGTGCCTGGACAGTTTCGCCAGATATCTCTACACCATTCACCACCAAGACAACACCTTCAGGAGCATCATCTGGAGATATGTAAGAGACAGTATCCTTGTTAGATTTGAAAAGGGAGCAGAAGACAGTTTCGCCATCCGGAGAGGTATACGCCACCATAGAAGATCCCCGCCCCCTAATAGTAAGTCTAGTGAAAGCCTCACCTACGTCATTAGGACACTCAGAGCTGATGAGCTCGCGCATGTCCTCCGCCTCCTTACCCGCGAAGCGCATCTCGGTAAACTCAAGATCTCCGCCGGACATGGCACCGTAAAGTTCCACAACAGGATCATCTGCCAGTTTAGTCTGAACCTCAGAACTACATGCTGCCAAGAACAGTAAAACAAATATGATGCCTGTGATAAATTTCCTCATATTTTCCCCACTGATTGTCGGCACTCAGAGTCGATATTTAAACCTATCTACCGACGAGAAATGCACCAGGAGGGATTTGAACCCTCGACCTCCGGCTCTCCTCGAGCTACGGCCCTCATTCGGACCGCAGTCATATAAGACCGGCGCACTGGACCAGGCTGTGCAACTGGTGCTTGATTCATTGGAATCATTCCTTCCTTATAAAAGGTTTAGCACTGGTTACGTTCAGAGGCCGCCAATAATTCCCTATAACAACTCATGGCCTGCTCTAACTCTTCAATGGTCTTCACATGAACCAGTTCTGCTCGGAACCTATTTCCACCAGTCTGCCCCTTCGTGAAATGCTGGGCGTGAATCTTCACCTGCTGGAACGGGACGTTGTACTTCTTCGCCAGTTCCAGGTACTCTGAGAACATGTCTATCTGTTCTACGTTTGTCAGGACCTTGTACTCTCCTTTTTCCAAGTAATCTTGGATCTGCTTGAAGATGTAAGGCTTACCTATGGCACCACGGGCTATCATGATGTAGTCCACTCCCGACTCTTCTAATCTCTTCTTGAATATCTCAGGGGACGTGACGTCCCCATTACCTGTGACCGGGATACTTACAGCCTCCTTTACTTTCTTGATAATACCCCAGTCCGCTTCGCCCGAGTATCCCTGCTTCTGCGTTCTTCCGTGGACCGCTATTGCTGCCGCGCCCGCCTTCTCCACCGCTTTTGCGACCTCTATAGCATTTATATGTTTGTCGTCGATACCTATGCGAATCTTTACCGTTATCGGCCTGTCAATCTCTTCAACCAGTCTCTTGATGAAGGATGCTATCTTTTTAGGATCGTTAAGCATTGCAGAACCAGCACCTGATTTCACGACCTTCCAGGCTGGACAGCCGCAGTTTATGTCGATGATGTCGAATCTGGCTTGTATTTCCTTAGCTGCCTTGACAACATCATCCTCCGAGTGGCCGAACAATTGAACTGCAACAGGTTTCTCAGAAGGATCAGTAGCGAGCATCTGGTCCGCCTTCTGGCTCGCCCTGACAATAGCGGCAGCGGAAGTGAACTCAGTCACTGTGAGAGCAGCCCCGTATTTTTTGCAGAGAGTTCTGAAAGCTACATCCGTGACGCCTGCCATCGGCGAGAGGACTGCTTTGCCTGATAATTCTGGAAAATTCACAATAATGTGGATAAGATATCAGATATAAGCTATTCGTTCTCGAATATTTTATTCGCTAACTCTAGAGTCACCCTTATGACTTTCGAGCCGTCATCTTGCACTTCAGCAACATTTGCGGCCTCGAATATGAGGTCGTCGAAGAGTTCAGAACATACAGTCTCCAGCCCACGAGCATTTAGCTCGGGCGGATTGTTACTGACGATGAAATCAAGTACTTCATCCTCAACTATTAATTCATAACCTCTCTTTTCAAACACTATTGAGACAGAGTCCAAGATATTTCCCTTCTTCTCGGAAAGTATCCTCTTGAGTTCATCATGCTTGAGCTTCCACAGGGAAAGAACAGTGTGTAATCTGCCAACCAACTCAGGTGAGAGTCCGTAATTGATAATATCTGATTTTTCAACCTTACTCCTGATGTACTCCTGCATATCAGCCTGCTTGTCACGCTCTCCGAAACCAACTATAGTATCGCCCAGGTTGAGTCGTTTCTTTATGATGTCGTCTATAGATTGCCCTCTTCCATGTCCATGGAACGCGCCACCACACACAAACAATATTCCACTGGTATCGACTTGATTTGGAAACCATGCTGCGACTTCTTGGCCGCATGCGACGTTCTTTGTATACTGGTAAGGGTCAATGTCAATAACATCACCATCTAGCCAGGGGAGTATCTCTGTCTCAATACCTTCTCGCATAGAATCCTTTTTAGCAAGCTTATCCACCTCGTCAACGAACACTATGCCTTTTGGCGATTCGCTCTCTACCTGACGAGCTAACTTGACCAACACATTCTGTAAATCGTTTCCTGTATATCCTTGCTGTGATGCGTTAGTAAATGATGATTTCGCATAAGGTAAATCCAATATCTCCCCCAATCTTTTCATCATCTCACTTTTCCCTACACCAGTCTCACCTAGAAGAAGAACGTGGTTGGTATATCCACTGAGGTATTTCGTGACAGCAGTGGCCATCCTTCTCTTTGCCTTCTCCTGACCAATAATGTATTCGTCAAGACTTTCCTTTACAATCACAGGATTTAAACCATCTAGACCTTTTTCTTTAGGTTCTTCGAAGACTTCTGTTACTGTTATTTGAAGTGCCGATTCCTCTGCAGGCTTTATACTAGGCTCGTATATCTTATTGTCAAGTTGCATTATTAAATCGCTCATCCCCTGCCCGAACTCAACCATGTTCGCCCAGTACAAAAAGTGATTATCTGCACCTAGAAGCAAAGTTCCCACACTATATAACTCATCTTGCTTCTTTAGAAAAGCCACAGGAAAGTCTCCCTCTCGAGTGACCGTTGAATACATCGGAAATATTCCGTCATCAGTATTCACTTCCAAGTCTGATAATTGAACCTGTAGATAATTGGTTATGGGTGATGGCTCCACGTCAGGATAAGGATCTCCATTTTTATTAAAGCTGAAATAATGGCTTCCATCTCCACTGTTGAAGCTCAAGCCCGTTTTCATGAAAACAAGCTCTCCATCATTCCAGAATCCTCCCATAATGCCGCTCCCAATCTTCTGAAGAGGAACAACTGCTAAAGGAGATGTAGCTTCTACATAGTCCTCTCCAAAGAATCGCAATTCATGATCGTTGGCTACGATGACATCATATCTGCTAGGATCATAAGTAGTATCTAAGCGAATATTTCTAAACATCTGTTCCAAATCAGACATGGGGTTTGAGCTTAGGCACCTCTTATAAGCATTATTCATCTATCTGGAGAAATCAACGGAAAAGATAATGCGATTTGACACGAAGAGGTTTTTAAACGATGATTGATTCTCTGTCCGTATGGATGTCAAGCAAGCCGCAGATATCATCAAGAATGGTGGCATTGTAGCTTTTCCTACCGAAACAGTCTACGGGCTGGGCGCTAATGCTCTAGACAGAGAAGCAGTTAAGAAAGTCTTCAGAGCAAAGGGCAGACCTACAGACAATCCACTCATAGTACACGTGGCCAGCTCTCAGATGTTACTAAATGTAGTAAGAAGCATACCTCCACAGGCGAGGGGACTCATCAAGAGGTTCTGGCCAGGACCATTAACAATAATCTTTCCTGCATCCGATGAGATTCCTATCGAAACCACAGGTGGCCTCTCTACAGTCGCGGTAAGGATGCCTGACAACATCACAGCTCTAGCACTAATAACCGAAGCAGGAGTTCCTATCGCAGCACCATCCGCAAACAAATCTGGAAGACCTAGCCCCACATCAGTAGAGCACGTAAAGGAGGACTTTCCAGACATACCTATCCTATCAGGAAAACACTCGCGACACGGCATGGAGTCTACAGTCATCGCCTTAGATGGGAAGCCACGCATCCTAAGACAAGGCGCAATCTCTTTGAAGCAGCTTAGGGAAGTCATCCCTAACATAACTATAGCTGAACAGAATCCTGAAAGGCCTGAGAGTCCCGGCATGAAGTACAGGCACTACGCTCCAGACAGGCCACTCATCCTTTTCTCTCCCGAACAATTAGAGCATATGAAATTGTATGTCAAAGGAAAAGACGTTATAATTCTCTGCAAAGACAGGTACGCGAAAGAGTTCACTGGACAGGTAATCAAACTTGGTTCCACAGATAAGGAGATGGCGAAGAGTCTCTACAAAGCCTTGAGAACGAAAAGAGAAGGAGAGGAATTAGTAGTCTTAGGAACAGAGAAGAAAGGACACGGCAGAACCATAATGGATCGTCTTGAAAGAGCCGCCACAAAAAGTTACTAATTCTCTACTAGCCCAATCATTTCTTTTGCTTCAGAAGGAAGTTTCCAGAGTTTCTCGTATGTGATTTCGTCAATCTCATCATATGAAAAATCTTTTCTATTGACAAAGTCCAGTTCTTTCTCTTCTGCATAATTAACAAGCCACAAATAATGATCCTTCAGCCTTTGCCAAGGAGATACAAAAGAGAATGGTGTAGACTCCAAGTAATCAAGATGATCCACCATACCATCATCTAGAACATTCTCAGTCATACACACTATCCTGTAATCTTCCTCACCCATTGGCCTATACGACTCAGAGGACTCGGATCTGGAAGACAAAAGATTGATAAATTTTTTCATGCTGTCCTTCGGAAGATAGTCAGAGGGCATTCCTAAATCCAACTCATAATGAATTATTACCTTGTTGATTCTCTTCCTATTATGGCTCTCAGCTGTAGCTAGAATACCCCTATCAAGATCATACCAGAGAGCGTACTCATCAGTATACTTGTTGGAATGTTTCTTTACAGTCTGCGAAGTTCCTTTTCTGAAGCCATTTGATTCAAGACATTTTTCAAGATCATCCCAAGGCATGTTCCGGTAGATATCGTTTCTTGATCTGGCAATATTGGCCTTCGCGTGCGCCTGAATGTGCACGAACGCGAGCCCCAACCCCAGATTACTAGACTCATTGTAATCTTTCCCTGTTAAAATCTCGACCGCCTGAAGTGGATCCTCAAGACTGTAAAGCACTTCCGCAACCCTTTTCTTGAACTCGTTCAGACTCTCATCCTTTCTGGGTCCCACGCCTATAGCGTTGAGATATCCAAACAGCAAAGTTAGCTCGTCCTCATCAGGTATGTATTTGACCATGAGAATAGGATTCCACGTTCAGTAATAAATTATTCGTAACGAAGACTCTCGACAGCCTGCTGCTTACTAGCATGGTAAGCGGGTGCTACACCAGAAATCACTCCCGTGAAGAAGCTGAATGCAAGAGCTCCTACTATCAGCTCCCAAGACCACCATGCCTGGAGGAAAGCAGTGTCTAGTATTGCCTTACCAACCCATTCTATCAGCTTGGACAGCCCAAGGCCTAGCGCAACGCCTATGGCTCCGCCTACAAGGCCAAGCATTCCGGATTCAATCAAGAAAATCAAAAGGATATCTGAGTTTCGAGCACCTATCGCTTTCATGATGCCTATCTCTTGAGTCCTTTCAACAACCGCGGTGTACATCGTGTTCATTATGCCGACACCACCAACTAACAGAGATATTGCAGCAATGCCGACAATCACCACATTTACTATCATTAGAATGTCTCCGAAGCTGTCCATCAACTCTTCAGTAGATTCTATGCCAAAGTCCTCTTCGCCTTCATCCCTGTCACGGAAGTGCCTGAGCTCCTCTCTCACCCTAGCAGCCACCTCATTCGGATCCTCACCGGGCGAGGTCTTCGCGATTAGGAACATGTAGTTATCTTGGATGTTATCTCCTGTGATAAATTCATACCCGTCTTCGATCATGTAGATATTATAGTCGTCAGGGCTGCTGATTTTTTCGTAGAACCCTATGACTTGAAAGTCTCTACCATCAATCTCGACTGAGTCATATAGATTCACCCCTCTATTGAAGACCTTGTCATCGACACCATAGTTATAGCCAAGAACCACCTTGAAAGTGTCTCCTGGGTCCATCCATCTGCCTTCCTCAATTCCTACCCCATAGACTTCATCCCAAAGGTTAGAGCCGTCATCTATAGTATAGCCCATGCCTAGGCCGAAGTACTGCTCGTCCTTGAACTCCATCTTCATGTTTTTATAGGCCATCCCGACCGTGCTTTCGACTCCAGGAACACTCTCTATCTCTTTCCTGTCGCGTTCTGTAATTCTGCTAGCAGTAGAACTTGATGTGAGCAAACTCCCTCCAGGGGTAATCCATAGTTTGTCTGCCCCAAACTCGTTGAACTGATCGAACATGCTCTGCTGTAGACCTTGTCCGAGACTGATTATGGATATGACTGCGAGGATACCTATGAATATGCCAATCATTGTCAGCCAAGAACGCATCTTTCTGTGGACGATGTTGCCAAGCGCCATCTTGAAATAATCAATGATCATTCGCGCAACGCCTCCACAGGTTGTAGCTTGCTAGCAATGTATGCTGGGAACATGCCTGCAATGGTTCCTACTATGAAGCTGAACGCTAAAGACCCAAGAATAAGATACCAAGGGAAACTCGCCTTAATCAACTCGCTTCCGAGATAGAGCGTGGCGGCAAGCTCAACCAATTTGCTCATTCCCATACCTAGAACGATGCCTATTGCGCCGCCAGCCATGCCCAGCATTCCCGACTCAATCGTGAAAATCATCATGATGTCACTGTTACGAGCACCTATTGCTTTCATCACACCTATCTCCCTAGTACGTTCTATCACTGCAGTGTACATCGTGTTCATTATGCCTATCCCTCCCACCAGGAGAGATATTGCAGCAATCCCAACCAGAACACCTGTGACAACATCCAACACGGAAGTGAACGTCTCTATGAGCTCTTCAGGAGTCTCAACACTGAAGTCTTCCTCATCCTCCTCTACATTTCTATAATTTCTCAAATCCTTGGTGATCCGCTCTGCAAGCAGGTCCATATTCTCCCCTGGTACCGCCTGCACTAACAATAACCCGTACTTATCAGGCAGGCTAAGCAGCTGGCGAACAGATTTCTCGTTCATCAGGACCGCGCCATCGAACATAGGGTTTCCAGTCTTCTTGAACATCCCAACAATATCCACAGTCTGGCCATTGACAGAGACCTTGTCCCCGACTTTGAAGTTCTTCCCGTCAAACTTCGGGGAGTTGAAGTATTCCTCGCTCACGACAGCTTTCCAGGCGTCAGAAGGCTTCAGAGCACGTCCGAAAACCATATTCTCATCGCCAGATTTCGATGCCTCCTCGACCATAGCTCTCGCTGCTAAATCCTCTGGAACAGATGCCATATATACGAATTTCTCGAAGTCATTGAACTCTAAAATCACTGGCTCTACCAGACGTCCCGTAGATACCAAAACACCCCGCGTACCCTTAAGCTTGTCCCGGTCACCTGTAGTTAGCAGGATATCAGTATTAGCTCCCGGGGCTCCTGTAGACAGTCCTTTTGTCTGTATGGTAATCTTGTCAGTTCCTAAAGAGACGAACTGGTCCGTGATTGCCTTCTGCATGCCCTGGCCTAGGCTAATTAGGCTAACCACGACCGCGATACCCATGAATATCCCGATCATAGTCAACCATGACCTGAGCCGTCTCTTGGTCAGGTTGTTTAGCGCCAGCCGGACGTAGTCAACAAACATAGTTCACTTCTTGCGCTTACTTTTCTTCCTGCGTCTCCAATACCAGATGCCTGCAATGCCGCCCACTATCAGGACGAACCAAACCCAGCCCATACCTGATGAACCGCCGTTGCCGCTCTTCAATTTCAGCGGGAGCTGATACTCAGTCTCATAATCCTTGTTGAGCGCGTCCTTATAGGCCACTCTTAAAGATACCATAACGTCATCGCCTTTCACGCTAAGGTCGATGTCCGCCGACTCGTAGTCATCCTCTTCGATGTTGCCAACGTATACCAAAGAACTCTCACTGGTCACTTTCACATCATCTGTTTCGATGACTTCCATCTCGAGCAGCTTAATCTCCGATAGACCTTTGTTGACGAACTGGATTACCACTTCGCCCTCGCCGGAATCTGCAGTTATACCGACCCTGTCGAAGTACACAAGGAGCTCTGGTTGGCTACCAACTACAATTCCTATAGTTTCATCCTGGCTCTTCGCGTTACCCTGCTCATCGTCGTACGATAGCGTTATAGGAAGCTGGTATGCATTGGCTTCAGCGTCCGGGTATGCTGCTAAGTTGAACACAAACGTATGAGACTCTCCTCCTCGCAGGCTACTGATAGTCTTGCTGTCAGAGCTGCCAGATGGAGCGAAACTCAGGTCGTCCAGGTCAAGCGCAACGTCGACGTTTCTGACAACTGTCTGTCCGACGTTCTGCACAACAACAGAAAGCAAAGTGTGCTCTCCTGGCAAAACATCAGCAGGGGATGTTGTAGCTTTCAATATAGAGAGCGCGGAAGAGGTTCCTTGGATATTGATAGCAAGGTCTCGTTCGATATAGCTCTCCTTTCCATCTTCTTGAATCCTAACCTTGATGTAGCTCGTTCCCTCATTTGCATCCTTAGATATCCTTACTGTGGTCGTGAAGAGGAAACTCTCCTGACCTGGGATGCCAGGGATAGCAGTGCGTTCATCAGATCCTGCTTCCACAGTGAATGTGCTAGACGGCTGGATACTGAGCATTCCTGTCTTACTTCTGGAACCGCCGTCGTTCGTTATCTGTATCCATATGTCTACTGCATCTCCTGGTTGTGCGGGCACGGGCTCGTAGTAGAGCAGACTCGCGTCCAGCGCAGCGCCTGTTGTAACCAGGTCGGCATGCGCCAAAGGCACCAGGAGCAACATCAGTGCCAATAATATGTGTGTTTTCATGGGTTTCACCTATAGATCTTTTTTTCTTACTATCTGTCCGTCTTTCAAGTACTCGACTCGGTCAGCGTGTTCTGCTACTCTCGAGTCGTGCGTCACCATAACAATTGTAGTTCCTTTCTCCTTGTGAAGTTTCTTTAGGAAGTCCATCACAGTTCCTCCTGTCTTGCTGTCGAGGTTTCCGGTCGGCTCGTCCGCGAGAATTACTTCTGGGGAGAGTGCCAGTGCTCTAGCAATTGCTACTCTTTGCTGCTGGCCACCTGATAGTTCGCTGGGCTTGTGGTCCATTCTATCTCCCAGGTCAACCATTCTGAGGACCTTTTCTGCCTTATCTTCGCGTTCAGAGAAGGATACGTTCTGGAACATCATAGGGAGCATAATGTTCTCTTTTGCAGTAAGTGTGTTGATGAGATTGAACTTTTGGAAGACAAATCCTATCTCCTTTCCTCTAATCTGCGCAAGATTCGACTCGGTGAGGTGGCTGATGTCGTGGTGGTGGAGATAGACCTCACCTTTTGTCGGGATATCTAGGCATCCTATCATGTTCATGGCTGTGGAATTATGAATTATCACATTGTTAGCTATGAAATTGTGCGCTCGAGGGACAGTTATGTCATATACTTTTGTTCTCTTTCTGATGAGTTCTATGTCCGTTACACTGTCCCAGAATAGGTGTTCACTGCTGGATATAGCGTATTCAAGCTGTTGTAGATAGTATTCTGAATTGATGTAGCGTTTCTGAAGCTCACACTGTATCTCTTGACATAGAATCTGGACTTCTGAATTCGACCTGTGCTGGAGTTCTTTTCCAATCTTAGACAGATTATTCGGCAACTGGTCTTCATGAGATATGAGCTCGAACTGCCTCTTCCTCAGTTCTGAAAGCATTATCTTTGCAGTTCCTACCGTTGGCTCTCTTTTTGTTCCTTCTATATGCCAGAAGTCCTTGCCTGTCCGTCTCTTAATCCACTTATTAGATATTCCAAGAGTTCGTCTAGCTGTCCTGTAAAGTCCCGATATGGGAATCGTGTCAACATTCGTGTCTGATATTTTTGCGAGCATATGGACTTCAAGCCTATATCTCTTCATAGGATGTAGAAACCCTATATCTTTACCATAAATTTTGATATTGTCTAACCCTGATATAGAGAGTGTCCAGTATGTCCTTGCACGCATGTTGGAGTTGGTGGCTCGCTTACGCACAGACCTAACTGTGGCAACTATACCGTATCTAAGATATGCAGTCTGGAGTTGCTTTATCAGCTTCTTGCTTGCCAGGGTTAGGGATATCTCTTTCTTTTTTTTGTCAACAAACCCATCACAGTCGTTCAGCGCCCTAAGATACCTTGATAAGACACTTATTGGAGCCATCAATAAGGCATTAGACATCGTTATGTTCCAAGATTTTTTTCTGGTGGGCACCCTAAACACTTTGCTGAAGTATATTCTGAGAGCGCGGGAGTTCAACGTCACCTTCTCTCCATCTTGACTCCCATCTATGGCGAACTCTTCTTTGAATAGTTCAAGTATCCTAGATTTTATCGTCTCGTCTATGTTGGCAACCCTAACACCTGATTTGTCGAGCCACCCATCACCTGACACATATCCCAAGAGTTCGGCCACATTTTCTGTCAGGCCAGGAACACTTATCGCTTTAGAACTATCTGTAGAAGGTAACTTCACTTTTACAACCATATCCAGAAGTCCAAGTTCAGCCAGAATGTGCAACGGCACATTATTACCATTATAAATCCACCCATCGACTCTCGCCCGATTATATTTTTTTGAAAGGTATTTCCTAGTTATACCTCTTACTTTCATAATGCTCCTGAAGCTCGCATCCAGACAACCTACTAGTTTGGGGTGCTCAGCAAGCGTTTCAAGTGCACGGAGATCTTTTTTACACATTGGTATTGACAACTTTCTAGGCGTAGCTATCCTGTCTCCTATCTTTAGGTTCTTAGCAATCACTTCCGTAAATCCCTCATCACATATTGTAAAGAGTGGATGTTCCAGAGTCAGCGTTATAGATTTCCCATTCCTGGTTTTCAGTCTAATTAACTCATCCACCTCTCTTGAGAAGGTCGTGGTGACACATTCCTCTGAGAACTTATCGGTGAAAGCGTAGACATTCCTAGGATTTTGGACCAGATCCTTTATAGGCATAAGGCCTTGAGAAGTCAGCACTTCCGCATCACCAGTCACGCATTTACCGCTGCCAGAAGGTCCCATTATCGCGACGAATTCTCCTTTCTCCACTATAAAATTCATGTTCTTCAGAGCGTGGACCTTGGATTCTCCCATGACGTATGTCTTCCATACGTTTTTGAGCTCGATAATTGGTTTTTTCATTTTAGTTTCCTCAGCTTCTCCGTGGCTTCGTTGAAAATCTTTGTGATTTCATTTTTGTTCTTTTTTAATTTCCCTTCCTTGTATATGCGGAAGAACTCCAACTTCATTTTGTTGCTTGGTTCCATTAACCCTTTGAATGTTTTGTCGTCGGTCATTACTGCCTCTAGGAATGATGCCATCATTCCCTCTGATTCTTCTTTCCCCATACCAAGCAGGTGGCTCATTACTGAAGTCGTTTCCTTCAGTTTTTTAATAAGTGCAACCTTATCGTCACGATCATTTTTTGCTTCGGCTCCCCCTTCTTTTGTCAGAGTGTATATCTTCTTTCTTCCTTTGGTTTTCTGAGTCACTAGCCCTTCTTTCATCAACTGTTTCAGCAGTGGATATGTACTCCCATAGCTAGGTTTCCAACCGGTTGCTTCCTTTATGCTCTTGATTAACCCATATCCTGAGTTAGGTTCACATGCGAGGTGGTTCAGGACAAGCATTCTTAGCTTTTGACTAGTCATTTTTGTATCGGTAACGATATATCTTTATAAATATATCGGTAGAGATATATCGTTTAAGATATAAAAAGTATGACGAAGTATGATAATTCGTAAGCTTTATATATGAGCATCATACTTTGTCACACCGATGAGTAAAACGAAACCAACCCTCCTTGGTGCCAGGAATTCTCCAAGGGGCAGGCACCGCCCCATTTCAAGGTGATAAAAATGTATGATATCGAACCAGCACTACCTGAACAGACCATTGGAGACGTATGGAAGCTCCAAGTCAACGACAGAACAGAAATCGGCACGCTAGCGAACATGCGACAAAATATAGAGAATTTACCTCTAGGATACGAAGGAGAAACCATTGTAAGGAATATTTACGAGTTCATAGCGACAGACAAAACGCCAAGAGGATTCAAAATGAATGGAAAAACAATAATCTACAACGATGATGAAATCGACAGTGCAAAAAAATTAGGTTCTACACCACACATAGAAGGGTTCCAATTTCCAGATCTTGGAATAACCCCCCACATGGACGTCCTAGAGATACAATATAGCAACGGGGGCAGGATGGAGACTATGTTGGCTCTTTACGAAGGAGTTCTTACAGAACCAGGAAATGACCGATTAAGATTCCGACCTTTAGAAGCAGTCTACGTCAAAAAACACCAACCTGTTCTTTCAGTCACCCCCTCTTACGGAAAAGCAGGAACATCCATGTCTGATCATCTAGGCCTCAGAGGTATCGAAGAAAAAGTCAAACAGTATAATGCAGAGCGATATCATAAGTTTTTATCATTCGACACCAAAATATACAAAGTCACTAAATTGGATCCCGTAAAAAAAGATAGATTATACAAAAGAGGAGAGATAGACCTAGAACGTTCTCTAGATGAGATGGGACACATCTAAGGATTTTAGCCCCTCACTGTCCTGAATTCAAGGTCCAGTTCTGTAGCCTCTGATTGTACCCTCTGTTCACATACGGTATGAACCTAGATGAGAACACATTGATTGCACCAACCTCGTCCTGGTTAATCTCAAGGATATAAGATCCCAAGTCTGCAGGAATGGTCTTCTTTCTCATGAAGCTGGACTGGTCTTCTGTCGTGCCCAGTTGCACAGTGTGAACATTCCTGATGAGGTCCGATACTGCCTTGTGATAGTGCCCGATAAGCATTATTTGTGGCTTCTCACCAGCCTCCTGTACCTCGACAATCTTCTGGGAACGGAGACTCTTTGCATAAGAAGTTCCGCCACCTGCGTGCATGAGACGCATTATGGCTGCGTTCTTCGGTATCACCAAGTCACCGAGACCCTTGCTCTTAGGATAGAAGATTGAAGGATCATATGTACCATCCTTATGTTTCCTGGGATCGAGATCATCATCAGATCTCAAAAGATTCTGCTCCAGCAAAGTCTTCTTCTCTTCTTCAGACGGAAGATATTTGTTGTACACAAATCCAACCCCTGGAATAATAGCTATATCAGCCTCGATATATCCTATGAACTCCATATCGTCTCTCCCTGCCGCATTAGCCTTAAGGGCACCGTATTCAGCAACGTCTAGGCCATCTCGCTTCCACCACCATCCCTCGTGATCGTCACCAGATATGAAAACTGTCTTGACTCCTGGCACGTAAGGGTACTCATTAACGAAAATATCGAACTGCTCCGTAACACCTGTTGCACGGACCTCAAACTTGTTGAATCTGCAAGCACCATCGATATAGTTCCCGCCGTGGAATACAGTATCTATACCTTCCCTGGCACACATCCTATAGAAGTTCCAAAGGGGGCCTTCCTGTTTTTTCGCATTACCAACATGGTGATGGCTGACCATATGAGAGTCTGAAGTTGCACCGAACCTCATTTGGTGTCCAGTTCCTCCTTGAGATTCTGGAATGAAAGAGTAAACATCTATGTTTCTTGTCCTTTTCTTAGAGACCTTCTGCATCTGTTCGAATTCTTCCTTGAACGCTTCAGGAATTTTTCTCTTGTTTGACAGGGTCCCTGTCGCACCTAGATTCTTAAGACGTTTGTATGATTTTTTGAGCTCTTTGGGGGAACAATCGAACTCGTTGCACAACTCGTCGAGACTGTATACCCTATCATCTGAACTCATCCTATTCCACAAACTCTCATCAAGACCTTCCAGCTTTGGTTCGTTGTCGCTCATTTTGCCTTCCTCCTGCTCTTGGTCACTTCAGGTCTTCTATGGGAACGGCGATAGACCCCGTGTTTCTCATACCACTCTCTATTGAAAAAAGTAACTCTGCTTGGAATCATAGCAAAATCCTGGTCATAAAAGTGTTCCTCATAGTCTCTTGGCTTTCTCATCTCAATCATGTACCCCCCCACATCCGCATGTTGCCTATCAGCAACCATGCTAGGAGTCTGATCCTTGAAACCACCTGCCTGCACAACCCACACCTCTCGATCCAGGTAATCTTCTAGCTGCATCAAGTGTCCTAATATTAGCAAGTGAGGCTTTTTCCCACCTTGTAAAGACTGAACCATTTTCTGAGCAGGGTAACTGCGCGCGTAAGGAACCTTCCCAGTAGTATGGGCCATTGTGACAATGCATTCTGTTCCATCAACATCAAAGATGACATCATTAGATTTGTGTCCGACATAAATCAAGTCATCTCTGCCAGCTTCCTTAGCAGTTTTCTGTATGAGTGGACCCATCATCGTTTTGTGCTTGTCTATGAACTTCCCTTCGCAATCGGGAGCGGTAATGAACAAGGTTTTTATTCCATCAATTTGCGGGTAGTTTTTCACTAACATATCAGTCTGATCCCAAGGGTCGTCTGTTTCTATCTCTTCCATCGTGTGTTTTGTCCTAGGACCTGCAAGAATATCTCCGCAGTGGAGAACTGTGCGAACTCCTGCATGCTCACAGTACCTGTAGAATGCCAGGAGGGCATCATCTCTCGCGTAATAATTTCCTAGCTCTGTGTTAGATATGGCTGCGAATTTGAATCCACTTTTAGGGAAGTCTTTTCTTTCAAGTTCATGGGGATTTCTTGATGTAGGGGTGGCTTGAAGCCTGAAATTCACCTTTCTTTTATCCATATATGGTTCAGGGATGTTGATTCCTTCTTCTTTCATCTGGGTAAGATAGAGCTCAATCTCTTGAGGAGGTACTGGCCGGCCCAACTCATACTCGTCTGCTATCTTAGTGAGCCTATCTGAAAGATCGTGAACTGTTCTTTTCTTTATGCTCTTGTTTCTCAGGATGAAGTATAGTTCTTCCTTGAGCTCCTTCTGACGTGTCTTTGAGCGCCCAGGCTTGTAATCTGTTTGAGAATTGCTATCCACCATTGTTACCCTCCCTATACACCTCAAGAATTCGTCCATCCTTTTAACCTTTTTGTCAAGAAGTAATATATCTATGAAAAGCTATGATGGAAAAGATATTTTAAAGAATATACTTACTCTCGTCGATAAAATATTTATTTAGTGTAAATTCGTCTGGAAAAGTGACAAAAACTCAAACTACAGAATATGCATACATCAACAGGATAACAGCGACAGCAAGGAACGAGAAATATGCTGGTTTGCTCCACCTCAAGACTTTGGCACCATCAAATCCGCCAATAGGAATCATGTTGAACGCTGCCAAAATAGCATTCACAAAGAACCCGAGTTGACCCACTATTGCAAATACACCTTCCGAGAATACAAGCGGAAGAAAAGCCAACGCCAAAACAACATTTGTAGCAGGCCCCGCGACAGAAATGATGCCTGATTCTCTTTTCCTGACATTGCCCTGTAGCCATACCGCGCCCGGAGCAGCTATAATCATCCCAAAGAACGCTATTATGATGCTCATTACAAGCATGCTATCATTACTATGGAACTCACCATGGACACCGAACTTGTACGCGACCAGTTTGTGGGCCAATTCGTGCAGAAGGAACCCAAGTCCAGCAGTCACGGCCGAGATGACGAATAACACCATGAAAGCATCCATTCCCGATCCCATTGGACTGAAGAAGATAGCAAACGCAATGGACGTGGCGACCCACGCCTTCAATAGATCCTTCTGCTCTCTCGCGGAGAACGATATTCCGGGATTCGCGTGCCTCATAGTAAAGCAGTCTTCAAGGAATTTATAAAATGAGCGCTAGGTTTTTAGATACTGCCTGATTCCTGGCCTTATGAACCGGGAACGCGTTGAAGAATTCCTACTGCTAACATTAGCGCTTGGAACGCTATCATATCTAGTGCCTAGCACCGTAGGTCCTAGACTAATCATCACAATCCTTCTTGCGATAGGCCTCATAGCATTACTGGTCTTAAGAAGCATCGACTGGCGCAACGAGACGAACCCATACGACTGGATACTCATACTTGGCATCATTGTTGCAATCTTGCACTTGTTCTCGTTCAGCGCATTCGAGTCGAGCCCGCTAGGACTTGTTATCATCCTACTTCTGGGAATTTACTACACACTCATGGCTGTGCTCCTCTACCGTCACAGGTGGCTATTTAGAGGAAATACTCGTGGATAACATCCTCAAAGGGAGGTTCGGTTGGCACCCCCCAAAAAAGGAACTCAAACCATACCTGATAGCAATACCTCCTGATGACCAGTATGACTTTATGTTTGTCAGTTTCTTGAAATCTATCAATTGGCCCGAAAAGACACCCCCAAACATAGGGTTCACTGGCAACGTCATGACAAACCTGCAAATGGATGTGAAAAACAGAACTAAAAGACTCTGTTATTTGGGAGAGTTCGACGTTTCATATGCTGTCCAGGACTATTTCAACTATAATTTTAGCTCAGAAATCCGCACATTAGAAAATCTTGTACACGTTATGGTCGTATCACAGCCAAAAGATGGGGAGAAGACCCACATAGCACATGTGGTGGAAGACAAGGTTGACAAAATTTTCGACTTCTCGTACGATATGGCCAACATCCCCCCAAACATCCTAGTTGATGATCTTCTAGATACGAACAACGCATATCAAGAGTTTAACAAGTCAGATAAAATCATCAAAGGTCTAGAACTCACCATAGGCATACAGACACCTGATAACGCATATACCATAGCGCTGCCTTTCACCAAACTAGGTCCTTTCGAAGCAAGAGTATTCGATGGTAAGGTTAGATCAACCCTCAAAATTCCGCAAGACTCTTCTGATCCTTCTGCCACCGCTCCAGCCGTTTCGGCGGTTCTACCTTGGAAAAAATAAATCCCCACGAGGATAACATCTCTTTAGCATTAGGAGTAATTCCAGGAGCTGCAAGAACTCCTGTTACATTCTCAACACCCTTAATCTGTTTCACTCTTTCCACATAACGTCTCAACTGGTCCACCGCCATTAGAGATGCTGTAACTCTTTTACATTCTACAACAACCAGATTGCCCTGACCATCATGACCGAACAGATCTATGAAACCTACGTCAGTCTGGTGCTCTCTCTTCTCGGGCTTGAAATCTGAAGAAATCTTGTGCGGGTTATCTCTCAAGAAGTCAGACATATCTTTTTCATTGCCCGCAAGGTCTAGCTTCTGGCCGTCCTCAAGTTTCTTTTTAGCCACATCATAAACCTCTAGCATCTCCACGTCAAGCCATGCCTTCTCTTTTGCATTAAAGACATGGAGGATATTATCCTCAAAAGTAATCTCGCTCCCAGGCTTCATGTAGTTTACAGGGTTGTTACCTTCTGGCTGGTGCACCAAGACAGTGTTGTCCGACTTTATGACAATCATCCTATCTCCTTCACCTAATACAGACTCCGCCCTGCCTGAGTAAGAGACGTTACATTTCATGAACGCCACCACAGTCTCGTTCTTCAGGAGCGATTTCCCTACGAGCTTTGCGAAAACTTTTACATCCATGAAGATTGGAGCCCGCGCTACCTATTTATGTGTTTCAGATACCCTTTTATACATGGAACGACCTCTTATTCCTATGGTGAGAGGTTTCATACTCGTCCTCGCAGCTCTAGTTCTGCTAGTATCTTGCGCTCCTTCCGGGCCGACATGTACAGAGCCCTATATCGTGAACGGCAACACCTGCTGTCTGGACAAGGATGAGAACAGTATCTGCGATCCTGACGAGACCCCTTCTGACGAGGTCCCTGATGATATCTGTAAGCGATTCCAGGACCTCTGCGAACCCAAATTCGTGACAGAGATAGAAGAAGTTATAGTCCACAGGTACGTTTGCGGCAATGGATCTATCATGAAAAAAGCAACCCAGTGTGAGAAGAGAATAGTGAGCAATGCCAAGCAGTTCAAGGTCTTCACAAGTCAGGATGAGGATCTCATTCTAGAATTCAGTGTGCGCCCCGCGTGTAGAGGCACTTTCCAAGCAGCAGAGGCACACTTAGAGCTCTCCGAGCGCGCTTCCGAAATCACATTCCAGGCCAAATCAGAACCTGGTGGAGAGTATGTGGATCTCGCATCTCTTGACGGAACGAAGGCTGCACTTGAGAACGAGTACTTCTACTACGGGTTCTGCTCTAAGATAGAGTGTGGACTCATCACTGATGCTCAACTGTTCTCCAGCGGAGCGCATATCTTGCGTGCCAAGATTAGAATCGGTGAGACTGAGACGTACACTCGTGATTTGCTAGTGGATCCGACACCTGACGGTGAATACGGCGAGAAAGTCTGCTAGTACTTGAGCACAGTCTTCAAAAAGGTTGGTTATCTAGTCACTAGCGCTCGTAGCTTGCAAGTCTGACATCATTCTTGTAAAGCTGGTCTTTGGTGACACACTGGCTAAGATATTTTCTAGGATCAATAGGTCTGTTATGACTATCATTAAGCTGATAGTGCAGATGCGAACCGTAACTTCTTCCTGTGTTGCCCGTCCATCCGATAATCTCTCCTTTCTCAACTCTCGTTCCTGGCTTTAAGTGATCTGCCACTTCATTCAGGTGAAGAGCCCATTCGTAGGTACCGTTATCCAGTTTAATCTTGATAGAGTTTCCATTGACTCTGTTGCAGCCTCTTGGAAGCCTTCCTGATATATATCCGTCGCATGATTTCTCTACGACACCATCGTTTGTCGCATAAACTTCTGTGTTAGGCCTGGCTTGATAGTCTATACCTTGATGGTTCTTGCTACCCACTCGAGATTTTCTCCAACCGTATCCTGATGTTACGTGCGTCTTTGTTGGCAAGGGGAAAACACAATTATCAGTTCTAACTGCGTAAACAGTTTCCTCATCCTTGATATCCATATAGGATTTTAGAAGCTTCTGCATCGCTTCTTCGGTAATCTCTCCAACCCCCTCGAACTGTTCTTTTAATTGCTCGAGAGTTCTGTAAATAGGAAACTCGCTCGGCCCTCTGAAAACCACAAAAGAATTTGCAAACCTCTTAGTTTCTAATCTGTCAGTAATATCTTTGGTCTTCTCAGGATTATAGCTTAGCCAAAAACTTAGCTTTCCATTTCCGATATCTAATATTCTTACATCTTTGATTGCTTGATTGCCCTTGTTGAGCTCCTTATCAAATATTAATTCTCCAAGACCGTCACAAACCTCATCGATGGCGCCCATTTTTTTATAGGCTCCTGCAGAGATATAGACTCCCTCGCTAATATCCTCAAGATTTGCGAGTCCGGACCACGGAATGCAACTCTCTGGAAGCTTTCCTGAATAACTACTTTCACGATCGAACTCAGTCACAAACTCACTAGGGGTATGGGTGTTGAGTTTTTCCTTATTGGGTGCGGTCTTCGTTGCAACATACCCAAGAGATAAAGCTCCTACTAGTCCTAATCCAGAAAGTAGCTTCTTTAGCTTATGTTTCATGCAACCCCCACCTGTTCAGTCAATCCTGCATATTTAAACCTTTCTATTTGTAACTACTAGGAAATGGTAAAAAAACCTATTTTCGTCGAAGGGTTTATAAACTATTTATATATACCCCTAATAGGGGGACCACATGAAGACTGAAGACAGAGCACGCTACAAAAACATCGGCGACAAAGGAGACACAACTCTATCACAAGCCACAATTAGCATAGCAGGCATAGGTTCCGTAGGAGCAAGTGTCGCAAGCATGCTTGGCAGGGAACACATAAACCTCAGAATGATGGATATGGGCCGTGTCGAAGAAAGAGACATGCACAGGACCGCCATTTTCTATGAAGAAGACATAGCTAAATTCAAGGTCAAACAGGCAAAAGCACGCATCCAAGCAATCACCCCAACCGTACGAGTAAAAAGCTTCCACGAAGAAATATCAGACAACAACATATTCCTTCTCAAGGGAGATCTCATCATAGACGCCACTAACAATCCAGAAGTGAACAAGCTCACTCTCAAGCACGCAATCAGGGATAAGACCCCTCTAATCATCGTACGCTACGGAGGCGACACCTCAAAGATGCTCGTTCTCCACAAAAAAATACCTGCAAAGATGATGGAAAAGCTAGAAGTCCCAAACATCATGAGCGCAGGAATCTTCGGACCTCTGACAAGTATGACTGCCGCTGCTGTCGTAACGCAAGCCACAAAAATTATCTTAGGAGAGAAGAAGAACAAACTCATCGAGTTAGACATCTGGAAAGGCAAGATTAAAACTTCCATAATTTAGTAAGATTCTTATCTCTGGCTCTTTTCCCGCACCGTATGTACAAAGGGATCATACTCGTAGGAGCCCCTGGAACAGGGAAGAGCACACAAGCCAAAAAACTAGACGAACGGTTTCCTGAGCTGTTCCACATAGAGAGCAGCAAAGAGCTAATGAGTTTCGCCGAAGAGAATCCTAAAGATGAGAGAAGCGAAGCAATAAGACAAATATTTAGCTCAGGAGGCAGAATCAAAACTCCTAAACTCCTCGACGACAAAAGCCTTGTGAGTGTCATGACTGAAAGGTTCAAGTACAAGGCTGAGAACACACCCTACTCAAAAATAAGACATCTCCTTCTTTGGGATGGAGTCGTTAGAACGAAAGAACAGGCCAGGGAGTTTATGAAATTCTGCGAGCCAATAGAAATCTGGAACTTCGATTACAAACTCATAGGAACAAAAAAAATCATAGAGAGGATTCTTGCCAGAGGCCGGCCTGGAGAGACTGCAGAACTAATAGGCAGCAGACTCAGAATATATCAATCACAAACTGCACCCCTGATACCCTACATGAAATCATTAGATTACACTGTGAAGAATATAGATCCCAGCCCAGGAATAAACGAAATTTTCTCTAATCTTGAAGAACATACTGAAGAGCTGCTCAACGAGAGATACTATCTTCCAAACGAGATTTGAACTCTTCCCAGTTATCTTCGTCAACGACGCAACCGCAAGCATGAGTATGGCCTCCACCATATCCTTCTAATCCTTCCAAAGCGCTCTCAAGCTTCTTAGGAATAGGAATGTCCTTGCTCCTGATGCTGCACTTGTACTTGCCATCATGGTGTCTTCCGACAAGAATCACACGCTCAGGATAGCGAATGAGTAGCTCATTGCTCAACTCCGCCGTGAAGGTCTGTTGATCATGCTCGTAGATGTAGAATAGAGTCTTTCCAGGGTGCGAGTCTGCCCATTCCCTCGCTGAAGCAAGCATTCTGTCGTACTGGTCTGCCAGTTGCCTGTACTTCTTCCACAGGAATCTTCCACGAGATGTTGATTGATGCAGTATTTCGTATGGCGATTCTATCCTTGTTAGAGTCAGGACCGATTTTCGGACATCTGTCGTCGTACCTTTGAGATTAAACTGGAGTATTCTTATGAGCTCTCCAATAGGTGTATCCAGATAAAGATCCTCTACTTTATCGTACTTCTTAGGCAAGAGGTCTGCATAATTTTCTGCGAATTCTCCCATAAAATCTGGCATGTACCAGTCGCCAACACAGCCAACTGTGGCAAGCCAGAGGTTCTTTCCAGTCATCTTGTATGCCCAGTAACTCGTAGGGCGGTTGTCTTCGTCGTCCGCGATTCTCGGATTGAGATAAGTGACGTTCGGGTACCTCTTCAAGAGCTCAAGCTGTGGCTCGTGATGATCCAGCCACAGAATAGGAGTTTGGACATTGTCCAGGAACTCTTCAGCAATCATTGGCTTGTCCAAGACCACTATCAAATCAGGCTGAAACTCATCGATCTTCCTAAGGTACATATCTCCCAAGACAGGACTGCTCTTAACCGTGACGACCTTGCCTTCATTGCGATGCTGGTACAAGATGACAAAACTAGCTATCCCATCCGGGTCGTCGTCGTGAAAGTAGATAGGCCTTGCTGATGCGTCAAGCATCTTCAGCGCCTTTTCGAGATCACCCTTGGGTATGGCCATTATTGCGGGAGAACTGACCTCCCTTTTTAACTATGACCCTTACCTCTTAATCACATAATCTGCTGGAACATTGAGTATCGAATTAAGGGGTTGATTTTTGAACATATACCACCGGTCATCACGTATCGCTACCCGATCCCCTTCATCTATGTGGAAGTCTACCGATTCCTTAGACACACCGTTTTTACTTTCTACATTAATTGTATACATGCCCCTAGGAGTAGATAGTTTGAAAACATACGTCGAATCGTATGATCTTCTACTTGGAGTTGGGATGTACTTCTCCTCTACAACAGTCCCCGTGATTCTAGGTATATCTTGTTTGACCTCTTCAATAGATTGTTCATCTACCTTGCTACATCCATAAGTGCCCAATGCAAAAACACCAATCATTAATGGCACAGTAATAGTTCTTGTATTCATGTTGTTACCCCAATTCCCGGAATATTCAATGATTATTAAACATTTCCTTAGAGTTGTCGCAAGGGTTAAAAGCAAGCTAACGAGTACTATGAAGAGTACAGGAGAGAGATTAGAGAACAGCATTAACGTTTTCTCAGGAATTCCCTTCTAGATATCCCCATATCTTGCTTGATAATCTTAAGGAGGAGTCCTCTATCTAGTTTTTCTCTGTTATGTCTTGGAACGACAGTAGTTCTACCATCAGAATGTGAGAAGAACATGTGACTTCCCTTCTGTCTAACCTTCCTGAAACCTTCTTTCTCAAGAAACTTCTGCAATTCTTTTGCAGAGAGCAAAGGTAATTTCAAACTTCTATCTGCTGGATTCCCACAAACTTAGATCGCTTCTTGACTGGCTTTTCTTCAAGATAGAGTTCAATTGCCTCACGCGTTCTTTCCATAAGTTCGTCGTATTTCTTCGCTTGAGTGTGGCATCCAGGAAGTTCTATTACTTCCGAAACAAGATACCCATCTTGTCCTTCTTCAACAATAACAGTAAAGCGTTCAGCCATAGAAGGTGGCTCGGGTGCAATGTTTATATGCCTTTTCACAGCAGTACCTCAGTAGCATTATCTTTAATCTTTTCATAGCGATTACCTCAAGAAACTCGGAGAATCTCCAAATACAACCGAAAATGCGGGGGGAAGGATTCGAACCCTCGAAGGCACTAGGCCATAGGCCCCTGAAGCCTACGCATTTGACCAGACTTTGCTACCCCCGCACAGCATTTGAAGTTTTTTCAGCTTCTTCTTGCTGCTAACAATCCGCAAATCTAAAGCCCTTTTTATATATTTCTTAAGGATTCTCAGTTCGAAATGAATGCTTGTCACACCTGCGTGCCCCACATAAATCCTCAAGGGGTAAATTTTGGATTTCATTCCTAATTCATCCAGTATGATTTTCAGGTCCTCGAGCATATTGCTCTTCTTGGGCATTTCGCCAATAACCTCTTTGGCTTTTTTCCAAGATATCAAATAACATATTTGCCCCTTCATACATATCTTTGAACCCAAAGGTGTGAGTATACGAATTTTAGAGTCTGATACGTATATTCTTACAGATTGGTGAACACTTATCGATTTGTAAACACTTGCTTCCGCATTCATGAATCCTCTTACAAACGATATCTTCTTCCCATCCGTATCCAAAAAATCAGTAGGAAAATGAGGGTTTAACATGCTCTTTTTACCAACGGGATAGCCGAATACATCTAGATAATTACCAAAGCTTCTACGAAACTTCATAAAATAGTATCCTTTGAATTTTTTCACCTTTGGCGTGAACCTAAATATCTTTTGGGTAATAGAACAGACTCTAGTTACTAGATCTTTCTCGTTTTCAGCAAGAGTCAACCCACACGTAAAATCTCCCTGATTAGAATTCTTACTTTTACTCAGGGACCCATCCCCATAGAAGTATCCTAATATTTCTGCAAAATCCTCTTTCTCAGTGGTCGTTAGCTCATCAAGAGGCACGTATGCTTTTATGCTTCCTCTAAGTCTCACCCCTGCTTCGTGCAGTATTTTTCTTACTGTCTCCCTACCATATTTTTCATTTATGAGCTTGGAAGTTTTTCTTATGGAGTTGCCTTCGCGATACAACCTCACAACAATATTTTTGGTCCATCCATCCATGTTAATAGTATTTCAGAATCCCTATTAAACGTTCCATGCGCCTGACCAGTGCTTATAAATATCCTTAGAATTCGACGAGAACACAATTATTCACTCTTCAGTAGTTATAAATAGAAAGCTTTATATACTTTAACCCTCAAACAGTAGTAACGGGCTGGGGGAGTTTTCAGAAGAACTCATTCTTCTACCACCACCTCACCACCACCCTCTTCCCCACC
>JAAOYH010000051.1 GCA_018221245.1 Candidatus Woesearchaeota archaeon | reverse complement strand
GGTCAAACGGGATCGGCTCAAAACCGATTGGCGCATGCCTACGCAGGTTCGAACCCTGTACCCCGCATGGGGTGGAACCATGACAAAATCGCTTAATAATCCGAATTACGATTTGTTGGAAAGAGAAGGATTATCTCTTGAGGAGATTACAAGATCTTTAGATGGAGCAGTCATGTTATCTATGGATGAACAGATTTCTGGAGATTATGTGTCGACTGCATATTCTTGGATAAACAACGGAGTAGCTTTTGATGTTGCTTGGGACCATGAAAAAAAAGGGGTGTACGCGGCCAGAGTCCAATACAGGAACCAGCTAGTAGGTCTTGTTTCGGAGAGTCATGATATCAAACAACTATATGGGTTGGCAAAGGAAAAATATGATGCGAGTTTTAGTGAAATCACACAAGCAGACGCAATTACGGCAGCAAGATCAAGACTTAACATAAAGAGGAGACGTTCAGATGAGTAGGGCACTATACATGGGGGATAGCTACCTCAAGGAATGGGATACCAAGGTGAAATCTGTAAAGGACGGGAAGTTCGTCGTCCTGGAGGATACTGCGTTCTATCCTACTTCTGGTGGTCAGCCTCATGATGAGGGCACTATTACTTTAGAGGATGGAGAGCCCGTAAAAGTCATTTACGTTGGTAAGTTCGGTGATGCTGTCAGCCATCAGGTTGAGCCTGAGAATGTTTTGAAGCCTGGCGACACGGTCCATTGCAAGATAGATTGGGATAAAAGATATAGGCTGATGCGCATGCACACTGCTGCTCACATCTTCATGCAAGTCATTCATAATGCTACAGGGGCCCTTGCAACAGGAGGGCAATTGGGGTTGGAGAAGAGCAGGATTGATTTTTCTCTTGATGATTATGAGCCTGAGAAGTTCAAAGGGTATATTGAGAAAGCAAACGATGTTATCCAACAGGACCTTAAGATCTCTGCAATATTCACAACCAGGGAAGAGGCCATGAAGGTTCCTGGTTTCACTAAATTGGCCAAGGGACTTTCTCCAGACATTACAGATGTTAGAATGCTCTCTATTGGTGATTTCGACACCCAGGCTGACGGCGGGACCCATGTGAAGTCCACCATAGAAATTGGCAGGTTGATTTTCCTTGGCGCTGAGAACAAGGGCAAGGGTAGGAAGCGCGCTAAATACACAATAGAACCTTAGTTACTATTGATTAGTAGTGAATAATAGAAAGATTTATATAGTCCTTCTCAGTGAATGGTGTTGGGGGTTATACTAATGGAAACCACAGACAATGATTCAATGATGTTGAACGCTATTATACTCAGCGAGGGATGTATGCCTTACGACATTCCTGAGTTAGAGTCCGATTCCTGGACACCTAACTATGATAAAGAAACTCTTGATAGGGTTCTTCCAGAGCAAGCAGGAAGCGAAGATCCTATTGCAGAGTGTTACTCTGTTGGATTCAACAGGTGAAACAATGAAAAAGCTCAAAGCCATCCTAGCGACCGCAGCCTTACCAGTTATGCTAGTAGGCTGTAGTGATAGGGGGTTGTTCGAACCGCAGCCTGAATATTCTATAAGAAAAGCTAGAGAACAAGAGGAAGCAAGAAATAGGATGAATGAAGAGCTTGAGAGGTCAGAAGAGAAATCTGTCAAGCCGGAAATCTACCAGACACAGCATGAAGGATGGCTAACAGTCACGCGAAATGACGAAGAGAACCGCTACACAGGCATCCTGCTCACTAATGATGATAAGCTTCTCGTAGAGATTCCATATACTACTGAAGCGTTCTCTAGGAATATGGAAAAAATTCTAGACGAAAATTGCAATCAAGACAGCAACGGCTGCTACGCAGACCTAACTACAACTAGAAAGGCAAACTCAGATAGTTACTCAGTTACCCGAATTTACCTAGTGGAACCAGCACAGAAACAACAGTTAAACGAGCCCTGGAACGAGCCCTGGAGAGAACGCAGAAATGCAGAACCTATAGAGGTAACCAGATCTGCAGAAGTCTATGATCCATACGCGCCAGCACCAGAATCTGTCACGATTAACGGCAATGTGAGGGATGTCACAGTTACGAAGAACGGCATGCTCAAGAAGCCGGAACTAGACGTCAGAATCTACATGGATGATATCACAGGCCAGGGAGGCTTTAGGCTGCCCTTTGCTGAGGATGGCATTGCTACCTTTAAGGTGGATGGCAAGACAGACATCCCGAAGTCTGCCAGAAAGTATCTGATTAACGGCTGTGATAACGGCTGCGCAATCACTTTCGAAGCAAACGGCAATGGCTATGACCACATCGGAACCTTGAAACGCCTCGAGTAACCTTTTTATATGTCCTTTTTAGAAAAGAAGGGTGGCAGCAGATGATGTTCAGAAGTTGGCCAAAAACCAGCAGGCACTGCAAGACAACCTGGTATATCTCAAGAAAAAGGTAGGTTCTCTAGAGAAAAGAGTTGCATATCTTGAGGGTGATGACTACGAGGAGCCCGAAGAGACAGCTGTAGAAACACCTGGGACTACAGCGATGGCTTCAGCAAAGAAAGTTTTCAAGGAGACGTCAAAACCGATAGAGAACCTCGGATTCAAGGTCTTTGGCACAATAGGATTCCTATTTATTCTCCTAGGATTATTCTACCTTTACAGATTCGCAGTGGATCAAGGGTGGATAGGCATCCTGGGAAGGGTCGTGCTGGGCGTGATATTTTCAATGGCGATAATACTCACCAGCTTTGTATTCGATAAGAAAGGGTACGCCAAATATTCACAACTTCTAGCTGGAGGAGGAATAGCACTACTATACTTCACGTTCTACGCGACGTACCACTTCCCCGCATATAGAGAAGCGCTAGGTATGACTCTTGGACTCAATACAGTTCTGCTTTTGTTAGTCATGGCCTTTGGTGTGCTCCTCGCAATGAAACAGGACTCAATGATACTCACATCATTCGCATTCCTACTAGGATACCTCGCATCCTTGCTTGCAGGCGGTGTTCATGAGAGGATGATTACCGCGATTATACTGTCTATAGGTATGGCAGTGATTCTTTGGAAGAAGAACTGGCGGATGGCGATATATCCTGCCGTTGCGTCCTATCTTATTTACTTCATATACTTCGCAGACAAAGTTTTGTTCAGTAGAGATATGTCTCCAGATGTACTTGCAGGCATAGCATATCTTGCTATATTCTTTGTGCTGTTCAACCTCCTAGCCATCCTCCTGAAGGATGACGAGAGAAACACGCAGAATGTCATGATAGCATTAGTCTCAGCAGCGATGACACTCGGTTTCGGATTGATGATAGTATGGAGGCATTGGCACACGGGAAGAGGAGTATTTGTAATAATGCTTGCCGCGGCTTACCTGTATTTGGCATTCATAGCTAAGAAGAGGGATCTGAGCAATCTATTCCAAGGTTTCTTCATCATATGCATAGTAATGCTCACAGTTGCTGTCCCAGTACAGCTGGAGAAAGCATGGGTAACTCTAGCGTGGGCTGTTGAAGGATTGATGTTGTTACAGATAGGAGTTAACAGGGAGACAAAAGGGCTCAGAATTTTGGGTTACTTAGTCTTGCTGATAGCGACCATCAGGGTTCTCTTGTATGATTCGTGGGCGCTTGGTTTCGGAGAAAGGACTCTTGCATTCCTGGCAGTAACACTTGGCCTGTATGGTGCATCCTACTTGATATCTACACTTAAGGCTGACGATAGAGAGAACGTTATAGGAGGAATTCTTGTGCTAGCAGGGACTGTAGTGTTAACTGTTGCCTTGGCGGTTGAGATATTGGATCCTAAGGGAATGCTATCAGGACTATCTGGCAATGTCAGACAGGTGGCACTCACAGTAGTATGGGCTCTTGAGGCTGTCACGATGATTGTACTAGGATTCATGGGGCGTTCCAAACTTGTGAGGATGTTGGGCATAATCTTATTCGGTATCACTATGATTAAGGTCCTTACTGTAGATTTAGGCAATCTCGAGACAATATGGAGAACTGTTGTTACTATCCTGGTTGGTATTATAGCTCTTGGAGCATCATTCGCTTACGTTAAGAACAAGGACAAACTCCAGGAGCTTCTGAAAGATGAGTGAGATAGATAGTATAGAACGGTTTTCTGACGAGACTCAAAGCGGATTATCGAGAGTAGATGCTCTTGAGACAAAATCAAATCTTCTTACTGGCAATAAATATTCTGATTATTTGATTGGGTTCGTATGCATGTTTATGATAGGTTATTTTTCTTCTAGAAGTTTCTTGATTGTTATGGAATCAATCTATGAAGAATTTTTTTATGTAATCTCTAACATTTTCATAGTGTTGGCATTTCCATTTATAATCAAATCAATAATCCTATTCATTATATGGAAAAAAGAATGGAATATATTATTTAGAGGTGGGCTATCTCAAACACTGTTAAGTTTATTGTTCGCGGTATATGAGATATTTAAGATGATTAAATACCAGAGTTGGATATTGTAATGAATGAACAACATGGATAATATTTGGTTCGTAATGGTGACACGATGAGAAATTTCACAATAATAATGATGACAATGCTCCTCTTACCTTTCGCGCTGGGGTTCAGCGGTGAATGGATGTACCTTCAGGATGTTGAGGTCCCAGATGGCTCCCAGCCGGTAAAGCTGACGCTCTCAAAAGGCGTATTGGATCACGCAAGGTTCGATGGGTCTGACCTAAGGATTGCAGAGAACGATGTAGCTGTTCCTTACAAGCTATTCATGGAATCTCTTCAGGAACAGGAGCAGTCGATATCATCAGTATCTGCCAGTTCCACGAGACCTGACTTCAGGTCTATATCATACTCTTCCGATAACCTTCTCGACGGACAGACAGGTATGGGTGAGGATGATTACTATCAAATTGATGCCACTATAGATTCCGAGACTGCCTGGGTTCTAGCAGATTTAGGAGCGGGAAAACTAACTAGCAAGGCAGTGATAACATCAGCAGATTATAACGCAAAGTATACTCATATTCAGGTAGAGGGTAGCGCAGATGGTTCTTCATGGACTCTCCTCAAAAGTAAGACGAAAACATCTGGTGGAACAGTAAATTACGCACCCAGTTCTTTCAGGTACATCAGATTCACATTCTGGCACTCTGGAGATTTGGTACTAAACGAACTGAATCTCTTTGGAGAGAGCACAGGATACCTACTTTTCATGGCTGACGGCTCAAAACAGTACAATTTGTTCTATGGTAATGATGCTGCGAGTGCGCCTACTTACGATACTAGCGAGCTCTATATGAGTGCACAGACACCATTTGTGTACATGACTGGGGAAATGCTTAATCCGTCGTTCAACGCTGATGCTGATGGTGATGGCACAGGACTTGATGATAACTGTCCTCAAACCTCTAACCCTGGCCAGGAAGATGCTGATGGTGATGGAGTGGGTGATGTTTGTGACAATTGCCCTACCTCAAAGAATGTAGATCAGCAGGACTGGGACAACGACGGTTTCGGAGATGCTTGCGACAACTGTGCCAGAAGATATAATCCTAACCAGTTAGACAAGGATCTCGACGGTAGAGGTTGGGCCTGTGACGATGCTGATGGTGATGGTGTCCAGAACCCTGACGATAATTGTGAGTTAGGAAGAAACTCTGATCAGGCAGATACTAACAGGAACAGTATAGGTGATGTGTGCGAAGACCCTGATGGGGATGGAGCACCGACTTACTCAGATAACTGCAAGGATGTTGCGAATGCAGATCAGCTTGACTCCGATAAGGATGGCAAGGGGAATGCTTGCGACAATTGTCCGTCTGTTAGTAACTCTAACCAAAAGGACACGAATAATGATGGTTTAGGAGATGCCTGCGAAGATAGTGATGGTGATGGAGTCTATGATACTAAAGATAACTGCAAGGATATGCCTAACAATGACCAGGTAGACTGGGATAAAGACGGTTTAGGGGATGCTTGTGACAATTGCCCTAACCATTCCAACAGGAATCAAAATGACGTCGACAGTGATGACATTGGTGACGTCTGTGATGAGAAAGAGAGTAGACTCCTTGAGAACAAGAATGTTGTGTGGGGAATCATGATACTTGCAATTCTGGTGATTGGTTATCTTGCATTTTCAATGACTAAGAAAAAGGTGTAAAATGAAAAAGAAAACAGCAGAGACGGTTGTGCTGATATTTTCTATTCTTACTTGGTTAAGCGCAGCTCTCCTCACAATTTTAGGAATCGGACTAATCATATTATCTTTCTTCGCTAGTAGCTTGGTAGGGTTTGTTGTT
>JAAOYH010000008.1 GCA_018221245.1 Candidatus Woesearchaeota archaeon | reverse complement strand
TCTTTTTTTATTAACATTTTTAAATGGCTTATTCTGAAGGCTACACTAGGTAACATGAGGTAGTCATGATGGCAAAGAACTCCGCGATCCTGTTTACAGGGTTAATCATATGTCTGGTGCTCGCGAGCACCTTCGCAACAGCAGCTGAAGATACTGGCCTGTTCGCCAGGATAAGGGCTCTTTTAGGGTTCCAGGGAGAAAAGGCGCCAGGGGGAGGAGTTGTGACTCCTCCAGGAGATACCCCTGTCAGTCCTTCGCATCCTTTGAGGTACGATCCGTGCAAAACGGTAATATGCAAGGCCGAACCTGGCACGGTGATTAGGGAAGGTGAGTTCATATGTCCTTTTGACGTCGAAAAGTGCGATGGAATGTACTATGGTTGCAGAGAGCTTTCATGCCTAGGCTGTGTTGGAGAAGACTGTGCAAAGAAATACTGTATTTTTGAGGAGAGAACCTATCGTTCTGGAGAATCATTCCCTGCGCCTGACGGATGCAACACTTGCTACTGTGGCGTTGACGGAACCGTCGGATGCACAGAAAAAGCATGTGTTAACGATGCTTATTGCGAATGGGGTGGAGAGAAATACAAGTTAGGCAGCACCAGAGATTCTGATGATGGCTGCAACACTTGTAGCTGTCGCGAAAGTGGATACTGGGCGTGCACACAGAGAGCCTGTGTAGATCTTGAGTGTAAGCAAAACTCAGATTGCCCAGAGATTAACTGCATAACTGAACCTTGTAACCAATACTTGTGTAGGAATGGAGAGTGCGTGATGGACTTCAAGTGCGGCAACGGCGTTTGTGATGCTGGAGAAGAGACTGATTGTCCGATTTGCGACCCAGGGACGTTATGTTCACTCCGTCCTTGTGTTCTAGGCACATGTCCACAGGATTGCGCAGATACTGTCTGTATTGATTTGTGGAAGCCTGTTTGTGGAATGCCTCCTGAGCAGGTCTGCCCTCCAGGTGCACAATGCAGATTTATGGAGCCTGTACCCACAACGTATAGCAACAGGTGCTTCTTAGATGGCGCGAATGCTGAGTTCCTCTATGAGGGAGAGTGTAAAGACAAACCTGCATGTACATGGAACGGAAGAGATTATTATGTGGATGACTCTTGGGAGTCTGACAACTGCGGTAACTCTTGTACCTGTCTTGAGAACGGTCAAGTAATGTGCACCATGATGCCTTGTGCTACAGAACAGACCTACTAAGGTCTTCTTTCTTCTTTTTTCTTATCCTTTTAAATAGGACTTCTGTGAGGAATACAGTATGGCGGAGCTCAATAGAACACTCTCGTTCCCGATGATTCTGATAATAACGATCAATAGCATCATGGGCACGGGAATATTTTTCCTCCCTGCCATAGGAGCCCAAGCTGCAGGTCCGGCAAGTATTCTATCGTGGCTGATAATGTCAGTACTAGCGATGATAATCGGCCTGATATTCGCAGAGCTGGTGGGAATGTACCCTAAGTCAGGCGGCATCTACGAGTACACCAAGCAGGCATTCGGGCCTTTCACAAGCTTTCTTTTTGGATGGACTACGCTTATAGCGGCAAACATAACGATTGCGATGCTCATAGTGGGCGCAATAAGGTATGCTATCCCAGGACTGCCGTATCTAGACAAGATCATAGGGGCCATAATGATCGTGGCTCTGTTCAACCTCTTGGCATTCAAGGGTATGCGCACCTCTGCAGTCATGCTAGTAGGCTTCGGGATAGTCACTGTCGGGACCCTGTTGGCACTAATAATCCCTGGAATAATATCCTTTGACCCGGCCAACCTGATGCCGTTTTTCACGACCGAAAAAAGCATGGTGTTTCTCACGGTTTTCCTGATAGCCGAGACCTTCTTCGGATGGGAGACCGCCACTTTCCTAGCTGAAGAGACTAAGGATCCTACTAAGACTATGCCTCGTGCTCTTTGGATAGGAACGCTAGCAATAGTGATAATCAGCATGGTGTTCGTTGTGGTGGCGTTAGCAAACATACCTGCTGCAGTGTTCGGCCTGAGTCTCACGCCTCTCTTGGACCTGGGCATACTTCACTTCGGTGCCAGTTTCTCTCCTGTGATAGGCATCTTGGTAACCCTCAGCATCTTAGGCTCTGTGGCCGGCTGGATAGTCGCGGCGCCTAGACTGATTATGAGTCTCGCCAAAGATAAGATGTTCATCTCACAATTTGACGACATCCACCCGAGATACAACACGCCCTACAAGGCTATTGCCTTCCAGTTTGTCATAACATGCATACTGATAGTGGCGGGTGCAGGCCATTATGAGACCCTGCTAGAGCTCCTAGTGCCTATGGTCTTAGTGATGTATACAGGAGTCCTGCTCAGCTTCCTTATTATGCGCTTCACGAAGAAGGATGTTGCGCGCCCGTTCAGGGTCAGAGGAGGAGTCTTCTTGGGTAGCATAGCTATCTTGGGGATATTGGCTCTTCTCGTGACGTGGCTGATGATGGTAGAGCACGCTTGGCCGATACTGAGACTTGGTTTGAGCTTCATAGCGTTCGGCTTCCCTGTCTATTTGCTCCTTACTTACTTCTACAACCCTGACGTTCTCATGAGCACTATGAACAGGTTCACTTTCCTGAATGTTCTCCTGGAGAACTTGATAATCCCTAAGAGTGTTAGGCGAGAGATTGTCGAGCTTCTTCCTGACGCAGAGGGTAAGCAGCTGATGGAGTTCGGTTCAGGAGTAGGTTCGCTTACAACACATTTGGCAGATCATGTCGGTCCTCGTGGAAAGGTATTTGCCTTAGAGCTTTCAGAGCACAACGTAAGAGTCTTGAAGAAGAGGATGAAGAAACGCGGTCACATACACGTGGAGACCATTCATGATCCTCACATGATTAACAGGATACACCCTGGGGTGAAAAAAGTCGATATGGTTGTGAGCTTCGGTAACCTGTCTTACATCCAGGACATAAGTAAGGTGCTCAAGGAGGTATATGATATCCTTCCTTCAAGGGGAAGGATTGTCTTTGTGGAGTACATAGACATGTTCTGGGTCTTTCCAAACCATCCTGAGTGGCTTTCTGACAAAAACGAGGTCCGCAGAATATTCGATGAAGCGGGCTTTGCGGTAAACGTCAAGGTGAAGCGTAGCCTGTTCTGGAAGTACATCTATATCTATGGGATAAAGGAGAAATCTTCCGTTCCTTTCATCTAGAGAGGAACCATTCGACATCCTTGATATCTGTTATCGCTATATCTATCCTCTTCCTGATTGCATCCTCGAAAATCTTGATGTCTTCCTCGTCTTGAAGGTCTATCGCGTCGGCGTGCTCGGCGAGCGCCTTTATGGTTTCAGAGAGTGTTAGTATCATCTTGGAGCGCTCGTGGACATAGCCGTCCTCAGAGTGGCGTTGTACTTGCCTCATCAGTTTTGTGATGTTCTCTTGAGACCTGAGGATCTTGTGTAGGAGGTTGTCTATCTCGACGTCATTATCCTCCAGGGTGCGTTCTGTGACAGTCATGGTCCTGCGTACTCCATTCCTTCATTTCCTTGGAAATGTTTTAAGGGCATGAGGAGAGGAAGCTCTATGAATGGATGATCCAGGTTTCCTTCCAACACCCATCCTAAATCTCCACTTGTGAGGAGAGCTGAATAATGGCTTTGTTCGAGAGCTCCCGAGCATCTTATGCTGTATCTCAACCACCCGTTTTC
The DNA here is from genome assembly GCA_018221245.1 of Candidatus Woesearchaeota archaeon. Taxonomy (GTDB): domain Archaea; phylum Nanobdellota; class Nanobdellia; order Woesearchaeales; family UBA525; genus UBA525. The sequence goes on along the minus strand of JAAOYH010000008.1, from coordinate 296 downwards.
AAGTCCTGGAGTACCTTCGAAATCTCCTATGTATACAATGTGGTATGAACAAATTGTTCTGGTTGATGCGTCAATGATTCCTAAATTTCCCGTATTATCTCCATTTCCATAATTGATATAGACGTCGAGTCCTGCATCGTATTGGACCTCTGCCCAGTAATGTCCTGTTACAGTACCTACAGGGTTTGCGAAAACTGATGCTGACAAAAACAGGAATATCAGAGCGAGTATCCATTTCATAGGTGCAACACGGTATGCCCTGTTTTTAACCCTATCTGCCCTAAAACATATATATC
>JAAOYH010000050.1 GCA_018221245.1 Candidatus Woesearchaeota archaeon | reverse complement strand
TTACACCCCTTATTCGTAATCAAGAAAGTGTTCTCCCACTGAGCGACAACTCCGCCAGATTTCTCAGGTAAGGAAGGATACTCGTTCAGCATTCCTTGCTGTCTTAGGTCTCTCAAACCTAAAAGAGCTGTCGCACCCATCTCGGCTGTAAGCCATCTTGTTGTGAATGGCAGGCCATTGTAGGATTTGATTATATCGAGTGCTTTTCTGGCGTGCGGACTACGGATAGGTTTCTCGTTTCCTAGAGAAAAGACTGTTGCATCGCTAGCAGAATATATGAGACCGTCTCCAGTCGTACCGAATGGCTCTATTGCCACTATCATGCCCTCTTCAAGCTCTGTCATGTCTCCATTAGGGAAGTTAGGCACACTCGGTTTTGTGTGCTGGTTGTATTGCGATACCCCGTGGCCCGTGAGATTTTTCACAGGCTCGAAGCCCTGTTCATGTAGGGTCTCCTGTATGACTGTGCCTATCTCGTTCATGGTGATTCCTGGCTTCAGTATTTTTTCTGCTTCTTCAAGAGCTGTTTTAACCGTGGCTGAAAGCCTCTCGTGCTCACTTCCCAGAGATATTGTCATTGCGTTATCTCCTATGTGGCCGTTGGAGTGAACACCAACATCTAATTTGACTAAATCACCTTCCTTGTACTCTGTATCATCTCTCTCGGACGGGCAATAGTGGGCTGCAATCTCGTTCACGCAGCTCTGCGCAGGAAACGCGGGTTCTAAGCCTTGTTTTCTGATGAATGCTTCCACTTTGTCAAGGACATCTTTTATTTTGGCGCCAGGTATTATTAGTGTGGCTCCAAACTCTAATGCTTGCTTAGCCACTCTTCCTGCGTGCTCGTAATGCTCTAGAACTTCAGGTTCCATTTCTGTTGGTTCCTATGCTGCTCCTTAAGAATTTTGCGACGCTTCGCATGTTTTTATGGACTTCAGAAATACATCTGGGTTGTTATTGACCTAGTTCCTCAAGAGAACGAGCGTATTCTGACGCGATGTCGTTCAGATCTTGGATCTCTCTGGCGACATTCTCGAAGTTAGCGGTTTTGAACTCTTCAGCGCCCGCGAGTATCTTGTCGAGTATTTTGGAAGGCAACGCGACTTCTTCGTTTATCCTTTTGCGGTAGGTTCTGATGTTTTTCTCGCAGCTATCTCTTTTTTCGCAGATAAATTCTAGTTTTCCCTTAAGATAACCTTCTCGCGCTTCTATCTCGTCAAGACGTTCTCTTACAGTTCTGCTATCGTCATAATATATGTTTGCCACGTCCATTGCAATCTTCATGGACTCATCTATGTAAAAGACAAGATCTTTAGGTGTTCCAAGATCATCATGCGCTATTAGGCGGGCGGTGAAGTCTTCATTGAGTTCTTTAAGAGTCATCACTACAGGTGGTTGGTACTCGTCTGCTTTCCAGCCGACTATAGTGATATCCTCCTTTGAATTCACATATTGATTGTAATTTTTGAGATCGCTCCTCAGTTTCTCAACCTCAGAATATTCGTTAGGTGCAGTGGCCTGATCTATGCTCTCAAGAAGATCTTCAGCCTCCTGTAGTAGTCCAGGTAATGAATTTTCTAGAATGTTCTGATCTGGTAACTCAAGCGCTACTTCGGCGTTCATCACAAACATTTCGTATTGGTCTTGGTCCATGGTGCATCAGTAAATTATCGCAACAACGCACCTTTTCACCTGGCTGAATCTGATCCTGCCAGGATCGCTTGTCGGT
>JAAOYH010000049.1 GCA_018221245.1 Candidatus Woesearchaeota archaeon | reverse complement strand
GAACTCCGATTGCAGCACCCCGAATGCTGAGTGATACCAAGTTACACTACAGGCCCTTGTTCTGCAAGAGAATCTATTCCTTTTTAAGTTCTTGCGGTTTTTTTTTCCTGTGAATAAGGTCTTTCTCCAGTTCCTCTAGGAGATGCTTGTCGTGTGGCTCCTCTTCCTTTATCTCTTTCTTCCTGAGGGCCCTATCAAAAATGTGTGCGAGTCGCCGTTCCTCTAACTCCATGTAGGTTCTACCCATGAATCCTACTGCATAGAACAGAATGCCAATCCCGAAGAATGCGTAAGCCATAGTGAAAATCTTGGCTATCGGTGTAGCTGGCGCGAGATCTCCATACCCTACTGTCGTGATAGTCATCGCAGAGAAATAGATGGAATCCAAGAGCGTCCATCTTTCTATCCACATGTACGCGCCTGCTCCAATAGCTAGGTATATTGCAACAATGACTAGTATAGCTAGAAAGCTCCGCTTCATTTCCGCCATGTGTTGAAATCTGGAAACCTCATTCTTAAGGTTATCGAAAGGTAACGTTTATAAATTTCCGTCGGGAGATTACCGAGTATGGCTGAGGTGGGAGCTCTCTATGAGATAGGTTTGATGATTATTGTTGCATCTGTTCTCGCTTTTCTGGCAAGACGGCTTAAGCAACCGCTTGTTTTCGGATATCTCTTGGCAGGTATTCTTCTAGGCCCTGCGGCTTTCGGAATCATACCTGATCCAGGACCTTTTGTATGGCTTTCAGAGATGGCTTTGGTGTTCCTTCTCTTTGTCATAGGTCTGCAACTTGATTTTACCAGGCTGAAGGATGTCGGAAGAATCAGCGTAGTGATAGGTGTTTTGCAGGTTGGGTTGACTGCAGCTCTAGGAATGGGGGCTGGTCTTGTCCTAGGACTCCCCACTCTTACAAGCGTATACTTCGGACTTATGGCTGCCTTCTCAAGCACAATCCTTGTCTCTAAACTGCTCGACGAGCGCAGGGAGATGAACAGCCTAACTGGAGAGCTTGCCATGGGTATCCTGATAGTTCAGGATATCATCGCGGTATTTGCTCTCGCTCTCCTAGGCGCGTTCACTCAGGCTGAAGGCTTCTCGAGTCTTGCGCTGATTGTCAGTCCGTTTCTTGGTGGCCTGAACCTGCTTGTCACTATAGCGCTCTTAGTATTGATGGCTGCGACATTATTCGTTCTCTTCACGTTTGTTTTGTTCAAATGGGTGATGAGACCCCTGTACAAGACAATACTCGGCAACAACGAGCTGCTTTTTGTGATTAGTCTTGCAGTTGTGTTTCTTTTGGCAGGTGTTGCAGGATTCCTCAAGTTTTCTCTGGCTATAGGTTCATTCACTGCGGGAATGCTTCTGTCAAGCATGCCTCACAGTCATGAGGTGGTAAGTAGGGTAAGACCTCTGAAGGATTTCTTCCTGACTCTGTTCTTCGTGTTGCTGGGTCTTGAGGTGAGTTTTTCAGGGGTGGAGAGCCAGGCAGTTCTAGTAGCTATCTTGGTGGGGTTCGCTTTTGTTATCAAGCCAGTCCTGACTTTTCTGTTGTTCAAGATGTTCAAGTACAACAACTACACTGCTTTCCTGACGAGCCTCCATCTCGCACAGCTGGGGGAGTTTGGTCTCATTCTCGTGGCTGGTGCGGCTTTCTCTGGCGCTCTTCCGCTTGGTTTTCTTTCTGCGTGTGTAATTGCTCTGATAGCTACGATGGTAGTGTCTGCCTACCTGATAGAGTACGATCGTCATCTCTACAGTTTCTTCAAGCCCTTATTGGATCCTCTTGAGAGACTCTTCGGCACGGATCCTGAAGAGTTCAAGAAAGTGCCTGACAAGTATGCTCCAGAAGTGGTGGTGTTTGGTATCACGCCTGTCTCTGCAGAGATAATAGATGCTTTGCGCGATAAGAAGCGCATCCTTGTAGTGGACTTCAATCCTTTCAGGGCAGGTGTATATGAGAAGGAAGGCATACCTACTATCTGTTCTGACGCTATCGACACTGACCTGTATGAGAGTATAAACTTCTCTTCTGCGGAGATAGTAATCAGCGTGATACACGACACACCTGACACGCTCCACGGTCCGAGCAGCAACACATACCTTATTAGGCAGATTCGACAGGTCAACAAGCACGCAGTCCTTATAGTGACTGCTTCTGCTGAAGATGAGGCTGAGAGGTTTTACAAGGCAGGTGCAACAATAGTTCTAACACCAACGATAATGGGGAAGAGATTATTGAAGGAGCTCATTTCCGAGCGCGATCTTTCGAAGCTGCGCGGGCTCGGACTTGTTTTTTACCAGGAGCTGCACGACGACGTGCCCTTCGAGCGTTGATTCTTTTGAGGACTTGTGTGCGTTTCTCGACCGCTTCGAAGATGTACCATGCGATGAGTAATATCACCAGGATGACTAGTGCTCCTTCGAATGGTGCGGTGTACATGGTTATGGTCTGCCAGTGCTCTCCGAGAATGTAGCCTGTGAATGTGAGTGTTAGGTTCCAGAGGAATGCGCCTGTTGCTGTGTACAGCAAGAAGGAACTGAATCTCATCTCGGCTATGCCTGCAGGTATGCTTATGACATGCCTTACAACAGGTAGTAGTCTGCCGAAGAAGACTGTCTTGTCACCGTATTTCGCAAACCAGGAGTGTGCCTTGTGCAAGTGCCTGTGATCCACCAAGAAGTAGCGCCCGTACTTCTCTAGGAAAGGAAGTCCGCCGTATTTTCCGACTGCGTATGCGAGGCAGCTCCCTATGAGACTGCCTATCGTGGCGAAAATAGTCACGAGCCACAAGTTCAATTCACCTATGCTGACAAGGTAGCCTGCAAACGGAAGTATGGCCTCGCTAGGCATGGGAAGGATGATGCTCTCAAGAGTCATCAATATGAGAATTCCAGGGTAGCCGAGCATGCTGATTGTAGAGGTTGCCCACCCGAACAGGTCTGCGCCAAATACCATGGTCATGGATAGCTAGGTCTGAACCTTAGCCAGTCGTGCTTGAATTTCTGGTCGAAGAACCATTTCTTTGTTCTCATCTGTGTCTCAGTCCACCACGTCCTTATCCTTATGTCTAACTCTTTGTCGCT
>JAAOYH010000048.1 GCA_018221245.1 Candidatus Woesearchaeota archaeon | reverse complement strand
TGTAAGGTGGTCATAATGTTAAACATGAAGCGCATCTCCGAAACGTACGAAATGAAGGTATTCACTGATAACGGCGATTATTTCGGTGATGTCGACGAAGCTATCCTCACGAATAACAAGATTTCTGGTTGGCGTGTAAGGGCCACGAGGAACAGTTTCTTGAGTAAAGTTTTAGGATCTGCAAAGGGTGTTATTGTGCCTCACCAGCTCACCAAGAGCATCGGCGACATAATGATAATCAACAAATCTGCAATCCCTAACTACGATCCTGAAGAGCAGGAGTGATTTCTATTCTTTTTTGCCTGTATTTTTCAGCCATTTTTTTAGCGTCTGTTATGGCTTGTTCTCTGTCTTCTAGAATATAACAATTATCCCATTTGTCGAGCTCATTCTCGAGAGTTCTTCTGGTTTCAGGATTAGGATTTTTGAGTTGGCTGATAATAAAGAATTTCTTGCCATAAACCTCGTTAATTTTTTTTACCCTGGTAGCATAAAGAAGCTCAAAACAGTCATTCATTCTGACGGTTTCACTTAGTGACGGACCTTCAAAACTTGGAGATACCACATAGAAATATTGTTCGTTAGCAGGTCTAGACGTATTAGTAACTCCTTTATCATCTGAATGCCATAGTTGTCTTTCGAAGATTTGGGGTTCATCGAACTTTTCGATTATTCTATCTACATCATCCTTCCAAAACCCGTCCCATTCTTTAACTGGCATGTGGTTGGGATTCATTTCCAAGATATAAATCTTACTTCCAGAACCAGACTGACCAGGCAGTGGCGAGAGCTCCAACTACTAGAAATACCAAGGTCATGTAGTGCTGAATCAAAGGTATGAGAAAGCTTGCAATCCCAATCAGTATTAGTAAAATCCCTGCAGTCATTACAGATTCTTGTAGACCTCTAATGCTGTGTTCGCAATATTCTCTAGAGCTTCTTTAGCCTCATCCCTGTCGGTCCTAATGTGCTTGGGTGTCCACGAAACAAAGGTCAGCCTTCTTACAAAATCTGTCACAGATTCGCCACGAGCCATGTATCTGTTTGGCTCATCCATCTCGCTGATGAGATATCCTCCATTAATCCATAAGGACTTTACGCCGTAAAGCACTTGCAAGTTGGTCGAGTTCTGGGTCAGGTCATTATCTGAGAAGTATCTGGTCTTGGAATGTATCACGAAACGCATGTCAGAGCCGTCGTGCTCGTTTCTCATCTGGTGAAGAAGCACGGTTTCCCTTACCTCTTTCCCTTCATCGTGGAATGTGGTCTCTGCGATATCGTTATAGTCTCCCATAGAGGACGGGATTGAGGAGCCTAATATAAATATTACTTCCAGAACCAAACAGAATAGATTGTAGCTGCAGCTCCGGCAATTAGAAAGATGAATGTCATGTAGTGTTGGATTATTGGGATGAGAAAGCTTGCAATTCCAATCAGTATTAGTAAAATCCCTGCAGTCATCACGGCTTCGCGCTTGTGTTTCATAGTATCTCTCTAACGTTCTAGTATTTAGAAGTAATCCCCAAGCCCGGTCTGGGTGTTCTGCTGCTCCTTCAAAACTTTCTCTATAGTGTTATCAACTCTTGTCTGGGAGAACTCGAATTTGCCCACTAGAACGTCTTCAACTGCTTTTTTGTCTGCTTTTCCAAAAGAGAGTTTTTCTGGGTTCTCGACGGGCATCTCATCGAACACCTTGATTACGTCTTTCCAGTCAAGGTCCCAGTGATTGGACCAGTTAGCTGCTTCGAAAGCCGCTTTGAAGTCGTGGTCGTGCTCTTTTATGAGTTTGAGTCCCTTCTTAGGACCTATTCCCTTGACTCCTCCGATGTTGTAATCGGTACCTATCAAGATGGCTAAAGCTTTCAGTTGGTCCAGATCTAAATCTAGGGCTTTTAGAACATCCTTATGCGTTATGAGTTCTGGCTCAACATTGGTATAGGCCATCTTGCCGGGGAGTTTCCGTCTTCCTGTTATGCCAAGGTTCTTGATTATTCTAGGTGCTTCGTAAAGCAGTGCGTCTGCATCTTGGCTCACGACAGCCCACGCGTGGCCTTGCTTAACTAAAGCTGCAGCCTGTGCCTCTCCTTCTGATGGGGCATCCATCCACGGAACGCCTAATGCGTCAAGTAGTTCTTTAGCTTGCTCGACCATCTCTCTCGATAATTTTGCTGTTCTTCCTGCAAACTTCTTCATCTCAGCAACGTCTTCCTTGTCTTTAGCTGCTTCGAACTTCTCTTGGGCGGAAGCCTTGGCCTCCCTTCTTCTCTGAAGTTCTTGTTTTTTGAGATCGGGTATTTTACCGTCGAAAACGAATATCAGGCGGATGCCTTTTGCTAAGAGATTGGATGTTCTTGAGAATAGTCCTATCAAGTGACTGGTAGTATCTCCCTTGCTGTTAGTTAATGGAGAACCGTCAGGTCCTCTTATCGTGGTGAGGAACTGGTACAGTATGTTGTATCCATCGACTGCAAGGGTCTTGCCTCTGAGATTTTCAAATGACAAAGGTTCCGTCGGGACTAACTGTGTTATTGCTATGCCCATCCTAGATCCTCTTGAAATACACGTTGGGAATGTCTTCGAACTTCTTGGAAAGTGATTTGGGGAATACAGAATCCTTCAACACTACCAACGGAAGCCCGTTCGCTCTAGATTTTAGCAGCTGCTTCCAAACAAGAGTTTCAGGAAGCGTCTTTCTAGAAAGAGCGTAGATCATCATAACCTCAGGACCATATGTGCCAGGAAGCTCCATAAGGCACGTCAGCTCGCCATCGGGCTTTATACAACGAGGCTGAGATAATTCTGCGTTCTCCTTCTCGGCAAAAGCCAAAACCTTCGGCCAGAGAGTATCTCTATACAACCAGTCTATAGGAATCTCCTTCTTGGAAACCGTTCGCCTCTTCTTTGGTGTTGCTTTTTTTTCAGGTTCTTCTGAAAGTTGCTGCTGTGTCTCATCTTTGACCTTGACTTCGGGTTTCTTCAAAGGACGCTTCTCAACCTTCTGGATTGCCTCTTCTTCAGACACGAGGAAGTATCTCCAGTACGCAACCTCATGTCCATCCTGCTGAACAATGAATCTTTTGGAGAAATCAGGAATGTTACCTAGAGAGACTCTGGTTAAAGGATCTAGAGCATCCTCACGGAGAACTTTGCGTTCTTTCAAGGCTTTGAACGTCTGCTGATCCTTTTCGCTTAGGAACTTCCCCAGTACATCTACACTATCTGGTAACTTTGGATCATAGTAGAACGGACTTCCGCCACGTTTCAGCTTAGTAATGGCTATCTTGCCAGTGGAGTGCATCTCAGAGAGAATCGCACCTATAAGGACAGAGTCGCCTTCGCCCAACTCCCTCCTAACATCTAGAGGTTGGACGGGCCCGACCTTGTGGATTACATCAAGAATCCTCTCTCGAGGAATGCTCTTAAACATGCTGTGACTGTGACTGTCTCGTATAAAAGGTTTTAGGAGATGGCAGATTACGGTCACAGGGCTTAAAAGAGACTCTAGTGATTCCGTAAATGATGGGACCATATAGGAAAGCTGCAACAGTGTTGGGTCTATCTGCTATTCTTTTGACTCCTGCATTAGCAGAAGAGGCGCCTGTGAAAGAAAAGCATATTATCGATATTCTCGAGAGCCATAGTATCGAGCTCGTAGAAAAATACGGGGAAAACATATTCGCTGCGCTGATTTCAGAGTTCGAGGAACACATAAGTCCTGGAGTTGGATGCTTATATGTCAATGGAGTCGTAGAAGAGAACATTTACAGCAAAAAGACGGAGACTTTCCTGAGACTTAGGAAGTTCTTATCAGGGTACGGTACAGGTTTCTGGAAAGGAGATCATATAGCCTCAGCAGATCATGTGGTGACCATAGGAGGGGAAGGAAAAAATCCCTTGTGGAGGCTGATGGGGTTTGGGAAGAAATGTGAACAACCAGAGTTCGGTCTGAAGCTTGATGATCATGAAGAACACGATAGTAACAATGAGTATCAAGATGTAACTGTCCTGTTACCTGAGAATGAGGGTATTAAATATTCAGAAATATCTGTGTTGAAAGAACCTTACGAAAAGAAAGAGGGAGACATCTTTATGACTTCAGGATATCCGGAAATGAAGAGAGCGTATTCTATAGGTACAGTAAACGGAGACATAAGTCAACCATATCCTCCATTTGATGCTTTCTCTGTTCACGCCTTCCTAAGACCTGGTTATAGTGGGGGACCAGGAATAGTTTTCAGGCCAACAGAGGATGGGTTCGACCGATTTTTTGTTGGTATATCTTCGCAGGTCCTCATACCTCCTCAGGGCGGAGGAAAGGTGATGGGCAGCCTCTCATCAACAAAAAACCTTGACAAGCTAGTCTCTGAAGATGATGATTCATCCGGTTTAGCGTTGAGTACTGCAGTGGAGAATATATCTGCAATGCCTCCATCGATTTTGTGCGGAAGCTTATCCTTCATGAACACGGTTGAACCGACGGAGAATGGTTATGTACTGATGATAACACCCAACGGCGACTTACTTTCGGAAGATTACGTGATGAGAGCATATTTCAAATATAAAAAACTAGACATCACACTAGACAAGATGACCCTGCAGAAGGGAGAAGATAAAGAGCGCAAGGTATCTGTGTGGAAAGCCCTGGAATTTTATCCCTTGATGAAATCAAAATCGGAGCTGAAAGAGTACTACAGAGATTTTCTGAGCATTTACTTGGTGATGCTTAACAACCTATCTTCGTGCGACAGGGTAGCCCAGTCTATTGGATCGAGACATGTTTTTCTGGACGCTAAGGCGACCCTGCTGATGGCTCCATACGAGCCGGATATATGTACATTCTACTCCACAATGTTAGGAGATGAGATGCTTACTCCTGATTTCATCAGGGGCGGGTCCATCCCACTTCCCAGTAAGTGACATCCTCTTCGTCATCCACAACTGCTAACAACAGTTTCTTCCTTGTAGAATGTGCTACTCTGTTCTTGGCAGAGAACTCGTGCCAGGTGAGCGCCTGTTTCTCATGGACTGCGTAGACGACCCACTTCGCGTGATCCTTTCCTGGCTTGATACCTTTGTCGTAGACCCTGAAATCTGCCCCGAACTTGAGAGCTGTCTTGACAATATAGCCTCTCTTTCTCAAATCCTTGAATGCTAAATACTTAGTCCAGAACTGCTTGTCGAGATGCTTGGCCTTCTTAGTTAGGCGTTCCAGATCAACCTCTTGTTTGCGCCCATCAAGAACTAGGATCTTGCTCTTCTCGACCAGATAACATGCTTCGTAGAAGGATAGGGTAATCTTACCTTTCCTTACGGGCGTACCCCATACTGAGCGGTCGTACAGGCTCCTGTCCTCTAGAAGCACTCCTTCTCTTTCGAGTTTGCCTTCAATCATATTGTAAGGGTGCTATTGTGCTTTTTAAAGTCACTGGACTGGTCCCGGGAAAGTATATAAAGAAATGAAGCACGCTTATGTCCATGGAAGAGATGGTAACAATACCTAAGAAAGAGTATGATGATCTTAAGAGGAAGGCAGGAGAGAATAATGTGCAAGATGACACTTTGACCCAGGCGAAACAAAGCCTAGAAGATGTCCGTGCGGGACGCGTTTATGAAGTTATTGACGACGAAGATCTCCAATAAATTCCTCCAAATTATTTAGAATATGGCTGATTGTCTCGTCCTGTTCTCGTTTGTGACCATACGCCACAAACATTATTCGTCTTGTTTCATTATCAACAACAAAATGCGATCTTTTTCCTTTGAATCGTCTTTCCCTGAGTGAGGGGGTTCTCAAGGGTTTTCCAGTTGGATTATTTTGAGAACCAAGAATAACATTCTTGAGCCATATCTTTTCCATACCTGCTGTTTTCCTAAATGTTTTTCTGAACCCATAGCTCATGAAGGTCCTGAATTTTGTCATAGATTACGGGTGAGTGATGGTTTTATTACGTCTGCCCGAGCATGTCCAGTGCATTTATAAACGAATTCGGAGTACTCTCTTCTATGATTGACATAACAATCCTCGGCACGAGCAGCATGGTGCCCACGAAGGAGAGGCACCCCTCAGCAGTGTACCTGGAGTTCAAGGGAGAGGGCATTCTATTCGACTGCGGCGAGGGTGCTCAGAGGCAGATGAACAAGGCATCCATAAGCAGAGCGAAAGTGAGAAAGATATTTCTCTCGCACTGGCACGGGGATCACACTGCCGGATTAATCGGACTCATACAGACGATAGGAAACTCTAACTACGAGGATGAGCTACATGTCTATGGTCCTGTCGAGACCATGGAACGCTTTGATCATCTCATGGCTGCCACGATATACGAGAACAAGATAGCGATAAAGGTGCACGAGCTCAAGCCGAAGGAGGACGAGGTATTAACTGTCGTCGAGAACGATGATTATATCGTTACTTGTGTGCGTGCGGATCATAACTGTCCATCCATAGCGTATGCATTCACTGAGAAGGATAGGACGCGTGTGGATATGGCTGCGTGCAAGAAGCTAGGGATTACTGAAGGGCCTCAAGTAGGCAAGCTCTCGCGCGGAGAGGCAGTGGACGCGAATGGGAAGAGAGTCCTGCCAAAGGACGTCACATATCAAGTCAAGGGGAAGAAACTAGCCTACGTGGTAGATACGAATCCTCACGAGAACCTGCAGAAGATTGCGATGCACTCTGATGTCCTGATATGCGAGGCTACGTTCAACAACAAGCACGAGCACAAGGCTGACGAGTTCAAGCACATGACTGCGGAGTGGGCAGCGCAGCTGGCATCCCGTGCAGAAGTGGGAAGGCTCATCCTGACTCACTTCTCTCAGCGCTATCCTACTGTGCAGCAGCACGTGGAAGAGGCACAGGCGATATTCCCTGCGACAGAAGCAGCTTATGATCTGATGCGAATTAGGCTATAGCTCAAACTCAAGAACTTCTGAGTACCCTGGAAGATGATCCAAGTAATTCTCTAAGGCAAGTCCTCTTAATATTCCTACGAACATCCTTACAGGTGCGCCGTGACTAACTACCAAAACAGATTCGTAATTCTCTTTCTTTACGTTGTCAATGAACAATTGAATCCTATCTACAAGCTGTCTGAATGTCTCTCCTTCTGGAGGGGTGTTGTGTATCCTGTCGTTGGAGATGTAGGACCTGTAGTCTTCCTCTTTCTCCCCTTCGAAGATGCCATTGTTAATCTCGTTCAACCTAGGATCGAGTCTTATGTCAAGGTCGAATGCTTCGTTAATGATTTGTGCAGTCTCTTGTGCGCGTTCAAGTTCAGAACAGAATATTACTTGTAAGTTCTTACCTACCAGATTACCTCTGGCATCCATTGCTTGTCTCTTACCTTTTTCAGTAAGGCCATAACCCGCGCCTGGTATGTAGTTGACTAGGTTCAACTTGTTCTTCTCGGATTCCCCGTGCCTCAGAACGTATAACTTCATTTTGCCAACCTGATGTCCTTTGCTCTCACTGTCTTCCTATTGGCGTGCTCTGCGAGCTTCACAGCCCTATTAGCTATTCGTTTTGCGTCCTTCTCGAGAATTTCTTTCAGTTCCGCCTTCGCGTCCTCTCCGACTCGAGAGGCTCCTGCCTCTTTCATTAGCTTCTCCATAGCAGCGAGCGAAAGTGTCATGGGTGTCTGTGGGTACAGGTCATTAATAAGCGTTCGGACCGATAAATATTAATATCCTGTTAATATCATGTTAATATGGTTAAAGCCATCGTAGATATTTCGGAAAACGCGAACAGGGTGTTAAATATCGTGAAAGCACGCCACAGTCTAAAGACTAAGAGCGAGGCGATAAACATGATGTCTGAAATATATGAGGAGACCTTTGAGCCTGAATTACGGCCAGAGTTCGTAAAAGAGATGTTGGAACTTCAGAAGAACGGGAAGTTTATACATTTCAAGTCTATGGAAGAGTTCGACAAGTATATTCATGATGCGTGAATTCTTAATTGAGAGAGAGCTCGCCTCGCAATCACGCATTCTCTCGAAGAAAGCACCCATTAGGTATAAGGCGCTTTATGGTAAAATTTCAGAGATAGTGAATAGCAGGGATGTAAACCGTTACAAAAATCTAAAAGCACCTTTGAATAGAATGAGGAGAGTGCATGTCGACAAAAGCTTCGTGCTTTTGTTCTCTTATGACAAAAGAACGAACAGGATAATTTTTCATAAAATGGAACATCATGACAAAGCATACAAGTAACCTTATAAGGAACTTAATCATGAGGACAATATGTCCCATCGCACGAGAAAGTCTAGAGGTTCAGCGGCTGAAAGGGAGCTAGTCCATAAGTTCTGGGATGCCGGCTGGGCTGCATTCAGGGCTCCTGCTTCGGGCGCCATGCCCATCCAGATACCTGATGTGATAGCGGGCCATGGAAATAGAAAGCTTGGCATAGAAATCAAACTCACGAAGGAATCGAAGAAGTATTTTACGAAGCAGGAAGTAGAGGATCTCCAAGGGTTCTGTGCTAGATTCGGCTCGGAGTGCTGGTTGGGCGTGAAGTTTTTGCGCAAGGGTTGGTTCTTCCTCAGTCCAGAGGACATGCGACAGACTGCAAGCAGCTATGTTGTGAGTTATGAAGAGGCACAGAAGAAGGGGTTGTCTTTCGAAGAGCTAATTGATTCCATTGTCTAGGAAAGGGTTCAGTTCTATTACCTCCTCTAATCCACGAACATGAAGCATCAGGTTCCCCCTCATGAGCTTAGAAATAGAGTACTAAATAAAAAAGGAGTTGTCACTCGTCGTGAACTTACTTTCTTTTTTTCTTTTTGACAATTGATTCGATCTTTCGTTCTTCGACGACGATGCTTTCAGCAAGCATTTCAATGTGCTTGTCGATTCTTGCAACACGTCGCTCCATCAACACAAGAACGCGCAGCGAGTAAACGATTGCTGCAAGTGTGCCAATGATGATCGCTAAGATGACTGTCAAGAGTTGGTCTGCTGCCATAGTGGTTACCTCACCTCTATGCTCTGCTGCTCGAGGGGTATTTAAATATTTCCGTCTATTTGGGCAAAGAAGCTTTCTTTCTTTCTAGTTCATTGATTTCGAGCTTCACAAGCCTCATTCCATTATCGAAAGCGCCTTCGAGGTGTATCATTTCCTTTATGGCTTCGTTAATGGAATCGCGAGTTATTCCTTTTTTAGATATTTCAGTAAGCTGCTCTTGTGAACTTTCCATCATATTGAATACAGTTCTCATAATATTGTGTTGGAAGGGGGTTGTATGACTCATAAAACCTTTTAATATTCGTGATATATTAATGTTCTCTCCTCGATAAGGTTAGTAGAAAGAGAGATAAACCTACACCCGAAGGTGTAGGTACTACAATCCCGTGAGGTTTGTAGTGATGACGAAACAG
>JAAOYH010000047.1 GCA_018221245.1 Candidatus Woesearchaeota archaeon | reverse complement strand
ATTGTTCTCCTTGTTTGCAAATAGGTCTTTCCCATAAACGACACCTACATTCAGCAGAATTATAATTTTTGAATGCCAACAACACCCAACACGATTAGGATTACAACTGAGCACAAAATGAAGACGGGCATTTGCCATTTCATAGGATATCTCAGGAAAAGGCCTTAATATATTTTTATCTAACAAGAATGCTGCAGTAGATTTATAAATATCCTTGTTGCTCCTCGAGACTAAGCGGGTATAGCTCAGCCTGGTCAGAGCGCCAGACTCATAATCTGGAAGCCGAGGGTTCAAATCCCCCTACCCGCATGAATCAGTCCTTATTCAACCACTTCCTCTGCGCGCACTATTGATACCTCGTCAGGATAGTAGAAATCCGTAGGTCTTAAAGTTCTCACTTTCTCTCTATTGTTGGAGTACTCCGTGCCATCTTCGGTGTGGCAGGTTGATCTGACGGTGGGGAATGAGATGATATCTCCTGGCGCAAGTGCTCTGAAGAGTAATTCAGGGGATATTTCACTGCGCCTCTGGACCACGTTGAGAATCCTTTCTCCAATATCTGTTTCAACTCTTATCATGGTGCTTGTTGCGGCAGGATTGTATTTGTTGACTCCATTACCTCCTTTAAGTAATCCTGCTCCACCTACGGAAAATTGGGTAAGGTGCTCAACATCTGAATTTGAGATGCCGAGGAATGCAGCTGAAACAATCTTTCCGTTAATTCTGCTCTTTTCCATTATCTCGTCATTACTAACTCCGTAGTGTCCGTTCGATTGGCCCCCGACCAAAATATCTTCGCTTCCAGGAAATGCTTCACATTTTTTGATGCCGTAATGAGTGAACGTCGTTCCGTTTGATAATGTGTATTCTCCATGCGCTCCAGGATTGTTGCACCCTGCAACTAAGAGTGTGCCGAGCGAAACTGTCAGTGCACCACGGTGTAGGATATCTCTAAGGTTCATGTTGTGAGGACTGTGGAGTGATATATATGTGTATTGGCAAACTAAAATCTGGAAGCTGAGGGTTCAAATCCCCCTACCCGCATCACATAGTGATTAGGTTTTCTAGAATTGTATCTTCGCCTGTCTCGATGTTATGAACTCTTTTTATCATCGAAACTGGTTGTCCGTGTTGGTAAGATTGTTGCATCAGGTAGACTGCTGCTTCTCCAGCGCTTACCATGATGCTGACTGCGTATGGGTTCTTCTGGGCGAAGTGCCTTCCTGCTTTGAACCTTGATCCTCCTGTGTATCCGCTTGGTTCTGGAGGTATCTCTGAGCTTCTAACTCCTTCTACGTGTGCGTGGGTTGCTGTCACTTGCCCGTCTTCGTGGTTTACGAATATGGCGAGGTCGTTCATGTTGTGGTGTGGATTCTCCACATAGTGCTCTAGTAGACTATCCAACCCGGGCAGGTTCTCATCCACGAGAGATATGCCTTGATTGAACTCGTCTGTATTGAGATAGTGCTCTTGCTCATAGCTAATCTGTTTGGGGAGTTCGCCTCCGTCGCAATCAGCATATGGTTTTGAGATTCCTGGTTCATTCCAGTTGCCGATGAGGATCAGGAGCCCTCCGCATTTGTACTCGTCTCCTTTGACCCTTGTTCCGTCAAATGTTGACTTTCCGTACTCTACTGCTATTTCATAGGCTTTGTTGATGAGATCCTCGCTCACTATTGTTTTAACTCTTACTTGTTGCCTCTCTTGTTCTAGTTTTTTGTGGAGGTCTAGTGTTCTAAGCTCATCATAATAAGCCTGTATCTTTGGAATATATTCTGGTAGAATCTCTTGCCCGTTCAGTATCTCTCTACTTTCCATATTTATTTCTCCCTGGAAGTCGTCCAGGATACTCTGTCGCACAAGAGAAGTGATGTTGGTGACAACTCTTGGTAACTGGTATACTGATATGTATATTAATTTAGTACTTTATATATTTTTGGTAGGAGAAGTTCGTTTAACGCACGACGATACCGTTAAAAACAAAGCATGTTCCACGCCGAATACTGCCCAGGTCGCATAGCCTGGTATTGCGCAAGCTTGGAAAGCTTGTTCCTCACGGAGTCGTCGGTTCAAATCCGGCCCTGGGCGTATGTCTAAAAGACCATCATGGGACGAGTACTTCATCGAGATCATGCACTCTGTTGCTAAAAGAGCAACATGTGATCGCGGAAAATCAGGATGTGTTATCGTGAAGGACAAGCAGATACTCACCACAGGATATGTAGGTGCTCCTGTCGGATTACAACACTGTGACGAGGTAGGTCATCTATTCAAAACTGTCTACGATTCTGAAGGCAACAAGAAGCAGCACTGTGTACGAACTACTCACGCTGAACAGAACGCTTTGATGCAGGCAGCCAAGAAAGGAACCCCTGTGGAAGGTGCCACTGTGTATTGCAGCATGACTCCCTGCAGGGACTGCGCCAAGCTAATTATCAACGCAGGGATCAAGCGAGTGGTTGCTGAAAAGAGATATCATGCAGATTCAGACTCTTTAGATTTCTTTGAGAAGGCAGGCGTCAAAGTAGATATTCTCGATGACAAGGTGGTCAAGTATAAGGGGCAGTAACCCTTAAAAACAGACATCTGTTCTACAGCTCTGCCGAGGTCGCATAATCTGGTATTGCGCCGGTCTTGAAAACCGGTTCCTCACGGAGTTGTGGGTTCAAATCCCACCCTCGGCGTTACTTCTTTATTGTTTGAATGAGAATCTCTTTCAGAAGTGTTGACAGGACTTGATCGTCTCTTTTTGTGGCGCCTTTTGTGGCAGAAAGATACTCTGTTGTGAATCCGAGTGGGATATCATGGAAGCTTATGTTGTGAATCCGCAAGAATCCGTAGAGCAGTAGCCTTGTTGTTCTGCTGTTCCCGTCTATGAAGGGGTGTATGTACTGGAACGCGTTGTGCAGTTTTGCTGCCTCTTCAATTATCAAGATGTGGTTTTTGTTCTTAAAAGAGTTCCAATCTTTGTTGAATGAATGCAGTAGTGTGTCGATTTTCTCGTGTGGTGCTGTTTTGAAGTGCGGGTTTCCTTTGATTGTGACATCTTCATTTCTTATCTTTCCGCCGAATGATTTCTGTTTCATGACCTCTTTGTGTAACTCTTGCAATACTTCAACATTGAGAGGTTTCTGGAAGGCTATGAATCTGTCGAGATATTTTATTCCCTGTTCGTATTGGAGAACTTCTTGAATTTGCTCTATGGATCTTCCTTTTGGCGCTATGTGTTCTTTGAGCAGCAGCTCAGTCTCGCGTAGCGTGAGCAGATTGCCTTCGAGAGCGAGACTGGTGTGGGTGAATCCTGCTTTGTTGAGAGGGATGAGACTTCTGAGTGCTTTTCTTCTGGAAAAGAGGATGTTGTTGAGAATTTTCCCAGAACATTTCATGTTTTTTTGCGGTATCTTTATTCTGTGGTGCTGGAGCAGCTGTTCTAAGAATGTGTGTCGTAGTATTCTACCAAGGAATGGTTTTTTTTTGTAACGGATGAGGAATGTGTCCTTTTCAAGTTGATCAGCTATTGCTTTGAATTGTTGCGGAGTGATGTGTGCATCTGTGACTGTGAATAGTCTCCCATATATTTTTTTGAGGAATCCTAGGGTGTTCTTTGCAAAGTAAAACTGGTAGTCGAGATTGTTTTCTACGCAGTATCTGAGAAGCGTATAGAGGTTCTCTCCGTTTTTACTGTTTGTTACTTCAACGACACCCTTCTGCCGTGTGATGAGGTTTGTTTGTACGAGCTTATTGATGTGGTGATAGATGTGTTGTGGTGTCTTTGCCCTCTCGACAAAGATTTTCTTGAGCTCTTTTATCGTGATGCTTCCTTCCTTGGCTATGACAACGAATAGGTCGTATTGGTTCACCATGGTGATAGTGCGCGGCACACATATAAAAAAGTACCTATTATCACATATTATTTACAATTAGTAAAATATTCGTTAGTATGTTGTAGATTTTTGCAAGTCTTGTGTTGCTTTTGAAGAGGGGGGTTCAAATCCCACCCTCGGCGTTAGAACTATATAGTCTGGCACTTTACAGTTTCTATATGGGCTTTGTACCTACCATACCTGAGGAAGAAGTACGTCACGCAGTTTCTAGTATTGATGAAGTGTTCACTGTTGAAGATGTTGCAGATAAACTAAACCTTTCTGATTGTGACTATCAGGACGAGGGATCTCTTCTTTGGGGCATTATATGTATGCAGAATAAGGGCGAGCTCGAACAATTATTCAGAGTACAATCTCATACTGGCTTAGGTATTTTGGGAGATTATAATTCATTGAATGATATTCCTGACATTTACTATGATGAATTCTATGGTGGAATGGTCTATTTTTCTGTAAAAAATGTAGATGTATACTGGAAGAAGTCTTAGTTATCTGCAAGCTTCTTAGCGTCTTCTTTCTCGGAAGTTATTAACTGGTTCAGGTCATCGACCCGAGAGTGGAACTTCTTTTTCTCCGTTGAGAACATCTTGAGCTTGCTCTCCATCTCTTTGAGATGCTCCCCCACATTAGAATTGCTGTTTGCGAGGCGGTATGCCTTTGCCTTTATCATGAGATCTTTCAGCTCACTCTCCATGTCGTGCTCATCCTTGCCGAGTGCCTTCAGGAGGGCATCAGTCTTTGCTCTACGCTCGAAGAACTCGAAGAACTTCTTTGCTATGTCCTCTGACTTGTGTTCGTACTTGTCGATCTGTTCGACGCGCTCCTTGACCTTATTCATGATATCAGTCTGGATACGGAGCATCTTCTCTTCCTGATCCTTGGAGAGCTTGACGAACGGCTCTATCTCCTTCTTCTCTTTGTCCTTTAGCTTGGTCTCTACCTGCTCTGCCATCTCTTCAAGCTTCTTGAGACGATCCTTATGAACGTCAATATGGCTTTCCTCTCCGGATAACTGATTTATTATTCTCTGGAGTATGCCGTGCAGCTCCATCACTCTCTTCCTGAGCATCTGTTCAGTCTCTCCTAGCTGGACAACTCTCTCGGACTCGGTCCTTATGGCGGATATCTCGCCAGTGATGTTGTTCAGGATCTCCTTGTAACGTGACTCTTCGTGCTCGAGCTGAGCGTTCAGCTTGTCTACTTCCTGCTGGTACTCTGTCTTCTGTTGGTGGGCCTGTTGTTCGAAGGTTCGTTTCATCTCCTCGTAATGATGGAGCTCCTCTATGTCTTTCTCTACCGTTGTGAGGTTGCTTCCTAGAGTCTTTCGCAGGCCGTCATACTTGCCTCTGAGCTTCTCGAAGACCTTATCCTCATCTTGGATCTGGTTGAGCGCTACTTCCACTCTTCTTGTGAACGCGTCTCGCTTCTTTTCGTACTCGTTCTCTTTTTTGTTGAGCTCCTTCTGGCTCAGCTTCTTAGCTATGAGGTAGCTTTTTGTGAGGCTGTACTCTGTGCTGATGAGGCCCTCGTCCTCTAAGAAATCAACCCATTCCTGAACGAGCTTTACAGGGAGACTCATGAGTTTCGCTGCATCGCTGAGAGATATTTTCTGTTTGGCCTGTATGAGTCGAAGCAGCCTATCGACTCCTGTCTCTATCTTCGCCCCTGGCTGTAGCATTGCTTTTCCGTCGAGAATGTACTATTTAAACGTGCGTCATCATTTAAGAATGGGAACTATAGTAACTCAATCTCAATGTTAAGGCCTTCTGGAATCGGAACTCTCATTACTAATCTTAAAGCTCTTTCGTCAAGGCCTAAGTCAATTAACCTCTTGTGGATTCGCATCTCGTAGCGCTCCCAAGTTGCTTTGCCTTCACCGCATGGAGAACGTCTGGTTGTAATCTTGAGAGTCTTCCTCGGTAGAGGTACGGGACCACGCATGACAACGCCAGTCTTATCAGAAATATTTTGGATAAACGCGCAGACCTCATTGATCTTATCGATATCCGTACTGGCCAGCTTTATTCTAGCTTTCTGCATGTGTCCCTCGCACGATGATGATCAAGTCATCATGGCTTGTTCCGTCCAGAATCTGTCAGTCCTTTAAAAAGCTTGCTTTTTTTGATGAAGTAGAATTTGGTAGAAAATAAAGAGAAAAATAAAAAAAAGAAATTTTATACGTCCTTCTTCTCGATCTCGATAGCCATTCCAGCTGCTACAGTTGTTCCAGAGTCGCGGATTGCGAACTGGCTGAGCTGTGGGATGTCTGCCTTGGTCTCGATGCAGAGCGGAGATGTCGGAACAATCTTTACGATTGCTGCGTCGCCGTTCTTGATGAAGTCCGGATTCTCTGCGAGCACTTCGCCCGTTGCGGGGTTCAGCTTCTTCTCGATAGCTTCAATACGACAAGCCACCTGAGAGGTGTGGATGTGGAAGACAGGCGTGTAGCCGACGGTGATCACGCTAGGGTGATTCAGTACGACCATTTGTGCCTTGAAGCTCTTCGCAACTGTAGGGACGCTGTCTGGGTGACCCAGTACGTCTCCGCGGGTGACATCCTTCTTGCCGAAGCCACGAACGCTGATTCCGATGTTGTCGCCAGGCTCTGCGCTTGTGATCTGCTCGTGGTGCATCTCGATGCTCTTGCACTCGCCGGGGACCTGCTTGCCCTCACGGCCAGGAACTGCAACAACCTTGTCGCCTACCTTGAGTACGCCGGTCTCAATCCTGCCTACAGGCACGACTCCGATTCCGGTGATGTTGTAGACGTCCTGGAGCGGAAGCCTGAGTGGAAGTCCCACTGGCTTCTCTGGCTCTGAGAGGTTGTCGATTGCCTCAAGGAGCGTAGCTCCGGAGTACCATGACATGTTCTCGGACTTCTTAACTACGTTGTCGCCCTTAAGGCTTGCAAGCGCCACAAATTGGATCTTGCTGACATCGAAGCCAGTTGTCTTGAGGAGATTGGTGACCTCTTCCTTGACCTTGTTGTACTTGTCTTCGGAATAGTCAACGCCAGAGATGTCCATCTTGTTGATAGCAACGATGAGCTGATGTACACCAAGCACCTTGCTTAGGAACACGTGTTCCTTCGTCTGAGCGTTCACACCATCGTTTGCCGCGACGACGAGCACTGCTGCGTCTGCCTGGCTTGCGCCGGTGATCATGTTCTTGACGAAGTCCTTGTGTCCTGGAGCGTCGATGATAGTGATCTCGAACTTGCCTGAGACGAACTTCTTGTGCGCGAGGTCGATTGTGACTCCACGCTCCTGCTCTTCCTTCAGGTTGTCCATGACGTATGCGAACTCGAACCCGGCTTTGCCGAGCTCTGCCGCCTTTTCTTTGAGCTTCCTCATTGTCTGCTCATCGACGGTGCCGCTATCGAATAGGAGGCGACCAACAGTGGTGCTCTTCCCGTGGTCGACGTGACCGATGAACACGAGGTTCAAATGGGGCTTTTCTCTTGCCATATTTCATTCCTCCACAGTATTATGAATTGTTCTCGTAGAATCTGTCATTTCTTTAAAAAGGTTTCTGTAGGGCTCACGAAGGTGGAAACTGATGCTCATCGAGGATTCCTCTCACCTCTGGCTCGAGCTGTTCATAGAGCATTACAGCATCTTCTAGAGGAATCTGGTAGCGCTTCTTTCCGCCTTTTTTGATGTATGTATTGATCGCATCCTCTCTTGAGTCGTCCTCTATATAGACTGCCGAGTCTAGACTGATGCCGTTCCTCAGGTTGTCTTTCAGAACTACTAATTCAACACCCTCTTTGGTATAGTTGGTGAGCTCTGCCCTTATGGTTTTTGTTCCACTTGTGCGGAAGTAGGTGATTGTTGCCTCTTCGAACCCTAGGGGTGGAGTCACATCGTACGTATCCGCTTCTGTAAGGGTGTGATGGTGGTGCGTGTTGTACCAGGTGTGGTCATCCCACCAGAAGGTCATGTAGGGGTTCCAGTACCTATAGTGGTTGTACAGTGTGAATTGCCAATCCAGTCTTGGCGAGAAGTACCAGTGTGTGATGGGTCTTCTGTGGAATTGTCTCCAAGGGTAGGTGTACCTGCGAGTGTTTACTCTTGAATCGTACTTGCCAGGATTGGGGTGTTCTATTCTGGACCTGTTATATGGTCTGACGTATTTCTTGGAATTGTCATAATCTGGCCTGGGTTTTGCGCGAGGCGCTTGTCTTGTATCTTGTGCCTTAGGGCGCGTGTTGGGACGAGCACTAGGTCTTTGAGTGCGTGGCTTGGCCTGTGGTCTAGTCTGTGGTGCTTGTCTTTCCGTTTGTGGTTGGGATCTTGTCTGTGGTGCTTTCCTTTCCACTTGTGGACGAGATCTTGGCTGAGGGTTTTCTTGTGTGCGTTCTTCCTGTGCTCCGAGCGCTCCAGCTAATAGAAGTCCCGTTGTGAAGTATACAACCTTGTTCCTCAATGACACGTTCCCACCCCGTTGGAAGAGCCTAACGGCCCTTTTTGTGTAAGATATACATTGAAATATTTAGATTTTTACTGACATTCCAAAGTAGTAGTAAAAAAGAGGATTATTTTCCAGCATAGAATATCTTCTCGATACTCACTTCTGCAGGTGCCACCCCGTTCCGGTCGATAGACTCGGTAGCAGGAGGGGGTTCTGCAGGTGCCTGAACAGGTACTGGTTGTGGTGCCACTGGAGCCTGAACGGGAGTGTCCTGCCTGACAGACCTCACCTCTTTCAGAAGCTCCTCTTTTGTCCGGGAGAGTTCCTCTCTGAGCGATTGGAGCTCTTGTTGGAACTTCTTAGTTTGGATATCAAGCAGGACTTCAATCTGTTGTTTCAAGAGTGCGTCTTCCATTCTATCACTTCTTGAAATTCTCGCCTATGAACTGGAGCATGGCGTGGTTTCCTGCTGATTCGTAGGACTTCTTCGCTAGTTCCAGCTTGTTGGCGACAAGGCACGCGTCTCCGAGTGAGCTGAGAAGCTCCTTCTCGTCTGCTGCTTCTAGTGCGTTGTATGCGAGTTGGTACTCTCTGGCTGCAAGGCAAGTCTCACCTAGGACGATGAGCTGTTCTGCTGCGCCAATCGTGCGGAATATCTCTACTGCAATCTCCCAGCGCTGTTTCTCCAGGCAATCATCGCCTACCTTGGCGAGTGCATCTACGTCATTCACTAGGACAAATGCGGACATGGCATCCTTAATCTTGCCATCTTCTAGGCTCTTGTAGCCCAACTCTAGGAGCTTATTTTCGTCTGATGCGAGGCGGTAGCAGTTTATTGCTTGACTGATGTGGCCGACGGACTCGTAGTGCTTTCCAAGCTGGCGGAGCTTGTCTCTGCTGCCTGCGAGAACGAAGACCTTTATGGCGAGCTCTGACTCTCCCTTGCGTTCGTACTCTTCTCCGAGAGCTTCCAGGAGCTTAGTCTTGGTGCCTTGGTCGAACATGCTCAGGTCGAGATTGTCGATGCCCTTCTCCAAGAGGAGTGGTACAATCATTCTGAGGCTGTTCAGCTGTCTTTTTGTCTCCTCGCTTGCAAGGAATGCTTCGTTGCTCTCTACTATGTCACTTACAAGTTTCCTAACGATCTTGTCTTCCGCCATATATTGTCATCTCCGTCAGCGATCGTCCGGACCGCTCACCTTTGTCGCACATTTGAAAATAAGGATTGAAAAGTAGGATTAGACCAGCTCTATGCCGAGTTCGCCCTCAAAGAAGCCTTGCCTCTTCTCCTGGCGCTCGCCGTCAGATACACCGCCTAGGATGTTGCTGCCGCGCACGCCGGTCATGATGGTCATCACGGTTATCTTGCCCTTCATCTCTTCGATGACTCTGGCACCCCAGATGACATTTGCGTCTTGGTCCATGGCCTCTGTCACGAGATCGCCTACTTTGGCTACCTCATCTAGAGTTAGGTCAGGACCTCCTGTGACGTGAATCAATGCTCCGGTTGCTCCGGAGTAGTCCACATCTAGCAATGGGTTTGCGAGTGCTCCCTTTACGGCCTCTTCGACTCTGTTTGTTGTATCGGAGACTCCGACACCTATCACGGCGACGCCGCCATCTCTCATGATGGCTTTTACGTCGGCGAAGTCGAGGTTTACGAGGCTTGGTACTGAGATTATCTCTACAATTCCTTTGATCATGGTGCTGATGAGCTCGTTCGCTACTGCGAATGCCTGGTTCACGGGCAGGTTTCCTGCAATTGCAACGAGTCTGTTGTTGTCTATGACAATGACTGTGTCACAGAACTGACGAAGCTGGTGTAGGCCCTCTTCTGCTTTGTCGATGCGCGCACGCTCGACTTTGAAAGGCATGGTGACTGTGCCGATGACGATTGCACCTGATTCCTTGGCCATCTGCGCAACTACTGGCGCAGCTCCTGTTCCTGTGCCGCCTCCTAGGCCCGCACATACGAAGACCATGTCTCCTGAGCGAAGGACATCTTTCAGCTCGGATGCGGACTCTTTGGCTGCTTCGGCACCCTTTTGGGGGTAGCCGCCTGCGCCGAGGCCGCGTGTGACGTGAGGTCCTATTAGGATTTTCCTGTCTGCCTCGACCATATCGAGGTGCTGCTTGTCTGTGTTGCAACACACGATTTCTGCGCCACGGACTCCTTTTTTGTAGAGCCAGTTCGCCATGTTACAGCCGGCGCCACCTGCGCCGAGAACTTTGATGTTTGCTTGTCCGACCAATCCTTCTTCGCCTATGTGTGTCATCTCATCACCTTGATTATGGGCAACGCCCCTCGCCGCGAACGGTTTTTCTAGCGTATGCTCGAGTAGTACGACGCACAAACCAATATATAAATCTTCCCCTTAGTGTAGATTTATCCACACCAGTTGGGTCTGTGCTACCACCACGACCTGAGGTTTGTCCCCATTCTTTAGGAGAGACAGGCACGCACCAATATATGAAGTTTGTGGTGCAAACCACCTTAACGTTTATATATGCCCCATTATGGTTGTGTATTACGGGTAACATGAGGTTTTGACCGATGGTAAGAAACACAGTATTTCTCTTAGCAACGATATTAATTGGTGTACTTCTGGTGAGCAATTACGCTCTTGCAGCAGAAGATACTGGCTTATTCGACAGGATAAGATCACTAATAGGAACTAGGACCGGCGATACCGGAGGAGGAATAGACGCTGATGGAATAACTGCAAGTCCCAGATACCCTCCTGAAATAACTGAACAAGAATCTACCAAATGTAGTGTGGTCATATGTGCTGATAGCCGCAGTACAACCATCGGTGGCCCAATATTTGTTTGCCCTAATTCATTTTCTTATTGCAGATCAATCTACAACTTCTGCAATGAAATCTCTTGCCAGGATTCAAACGACATATGCACTGGTAACTGGGAGTGTCCTCCTGGTTGGAAGTGTGAGAACGGTGAGTGTTATGAGCCAATTGTGACGGAATGTACGGCTAATTATCATTGTCCTCTTGGTTGGAGTTGCATAAATGGGGTGTGTGAAGAGGGAAATACCTGCAAATATGACTCTGATTGTCCACCTTTAAACTGCGTCTCAGAACCTTGTGTGCAAAAATATTGTGACAGTAATAACGAGTGCTCAGTCATGCCCATGTGTCTTGATGAAACAGACTGTGCAGTTGGATACAAATGCGATGGTAACAACGTATGCGTTCTTGACTGCGTGCCTGGAACTATATGTTCATGTGCTTACGACGAACAATGCCCTGGCGATTGGTGGTGTGACTCTGGAAGCTGCAAAGAGCCAGTAGATAAGTGTGTTAATAGCCTGGATTGCCCCATTGGTGAGTTTTGTGTTGATGGAATGTGTAAGTTTATAGAAGATAAATGTACTTCTGATTTCATGTGT
>JAAOYH010000046.1 GCA_018221245.1 Candidatus Woesearchaeota archaeon | reverse complement strand
TAACTCCTTATGTTGCCGCTGCTCGTCCTGCCACACCGCACGCACCTGCGAGTTGACTCGCCATGCTTGCGTTCTTTGGGTGTGTTGTTCTTCAGGTATTTCTTGTGCTTCCCTGGCTTATGCCCTATCTGCTTTAGGACCTTTGAGTGATGGGTTGACGTCATTCTTCCACCTTTATCTTGAAATTGTTCGCCATGAATTTCATGGCGTCTTTTCTGCTGATGATGTGATGCTTGTCCAGCTTTGCTTTGCGCATCTTCCTGTTCTTGACCCTGTAACCAGGTCTAGTAAGAGTGATACATGCCTGAAGGCCGATTATTCCGATATCAGGATCGTACTGCGCGCCTTCAATGTCGATGTACTCAGGGATACCGAAGCTGATGTTTCCCACAGCGTCGAAGTGTTTCTCGTTGAGCTGTTTGTCTTTCGCGGACAGTAGTCTTGGGATTAGCACTTTTGCATCCTTTCCTCTGAGTGTGATCTTGCAACCTATAGGCAGTCCTGGCCTGAGCCCCCATCCTGGGATTCTCTTCCTAGTTACTGTCTTGACGGGTGGTACCCCTGTGATATTCTTGAGTAGCTTTACCGCTTTCTCGAGCAGCTGTTGGTCTTTGCCAGCCCCTATGTTCAGGGTGACTTTCTCCACGCTAATCTGCCTCATGGGGTTCTCAACCGTCTTCGTTATCTGTTCTGCCATTTTATAGTGTGATTACTGGCTTGTCCTTGCCGAGAGCGAACGCATACTGCTTCGCTGTCCTGATAGTGTCCTTTCCTACTGTGATATTCACTGAACTCGTGGAATCGTCGAACTCTTTGACCATGCCGATCTTTCCTGTGTGGTTTCCTCCTATGACTAGCACAGGGGTT
Organism: Candidatus Woesearchaeota archaeon; assembly: GCA_018221245.1. GTDB lineage: Archaea > Nanobdellota > Nanobdellia > Woesearchaeales > UBA525 > UBA525. The sequence continues at coordinate 10,466 of JAAOYH010000046.1, read as the reverse complement.
CCCTGTCCTAGAGCGTAGTGAGCTGTGATCTTTCGCTTCATGTCTAGCGCGATTGTGTCCCCTACCTTGTAATTGTTCTTCGGGACAATTAGGTTCATGCCTCCGAAGCAGTTCAGCTGGATCTTGCCGCCTTTCAAGGATGTCTTGCCCTTGATGCGTTGTAGCGTGATATCTTCTCCTTTCTTGACGGGAGTGACTGTAAGCAGGTTCTTCTCGTTGAGTGCTACCCTGTAGCTAACCTTTCCTACGGTGAGGATATCCATGAATCCGACAGGAGCATCTCCTTGGTGGATCCTAACGCCATTTACCATGACCTCATTCTCCTTCAGCACAGCGCGTACCTGACGAGCTGTTTGGACGAGTCCCAGAATCTCTCTTAGGACTACTGTTACAGGGAGCGTGAACTCCATGGTGTGACCGCTAGGCCTTGGCCTCATTATGAACTTGGTCGTCTTCTTAGGGATTGGCCAAGTGTTAGGGGCTGTCTTTCGTTTGAGGTGATATCTTGTCATTTCTTGAACCTCCTCTTGTCTGAGGTATCTAGTTCCATAATCATGATATTGCTGGGCTCTAGGGGGTACGGGACCTTTGTGGCACCATCCTTCTTGACGAACTCTGCCTTGGCCACAAATACCTTACCTGCACCGGTGTCCACACGGTCCACCTTGCCTTCGTGTCCCTTGAACTGTCCGCGCATCACGCGAACCTTGTCTCCTGTTCTGACTCTGACACGGCGAGTGCCTTGCTTGTCTCTTAATTCCTTCACTAGGATTGCTGATAGGAATGTTCCCTTTACGTGCAACGGCGCCTTGTGGCGATACTTACGCTGCTTGCGGGGTTGCGTACTGCTCTTCCATGCTATCGAGTGGCTTGTTTTCATGTTATCACACGATTATGTTTGCTACTTTCGCGATTGCAGGGTACCTTGTGGCTACCTCTTTCGCGATGGGGCCCTTGAATATGGTTCCTTTGGGGTTTCCCTTCTCGTCTTTGAGTACTACAGCTGAGTTGTCTTCGAAAGCTACACGTGTACCGTCGAGTCTTCTGTACTCTTTCTTCTGTCGTACTATGACTGCCCAAACCACTTGCTTTCGCATGTCTGGCCTGCCCTTCTTGACTGAGCACATCACCATGTCAGCTATTCCTGCAGCAGGTGATCTCCCTTTCCTCGTCTTGTGTCTCTTCACAGCGAAGACCTTGAGGAGTTTTGCTCCGGAGTTGTCACAGGTTGTGATTTCCGCTCCTACCGGAATGGGCCTACCTACGTTTGCGTTTACAGCTTTCATTGTGCGCTCTTGATGATTTTGGTTACGATGAAATTCTTCGTCTTGCTGAGTGGTCTGGTCTCTTGGATCTCGACCGTGTCGCCAGTTTTAGCTCCCAGCTCATTGTGCGCCTTGACTCTTGTTCGGCGTTTCTCGTATCTCTGATATTTAGGTATGAGTTTCTTTCTTGGCCACTCTACTGTCACGGTCTTGGCCATCTTGTCCGAAGTGACGACTCCTGTGAAGGTTCTGCCTCTGACTGACACTGCCTTAGAGCCTATACTGATAGTCTTGGGTTCCGCTTTCTTCGCGGGTGCAGTGGTTGTTTTCTTCTCGGTTGTCATTGTGTTGCCTCGATTTGGTCCTTGACCAGCATCTTGTCGCCTTCATCCGTCCTTAGACGGAACATGTTTCGGGTCTCGTCAATCACCTTGCCGGTGAATTGCGTCCCCGCGTACATGACGGTGAGTTTGTTGCCGATGTTCATGTGACCCTGATTGTTCCTGGAGCGAATCCCAGCTTGACGAGTTCATTTTTCACGTTTCGACGGTGGTCACCTTGAAGTTCCACACTTCCGCGCTTGGCTGTACCGCCACACGCGAACTTGTTCTTGAGCTTCTTCGCCAGGTCCTTCACATCTACTTCGTGTTCGTTGATTCCGTCAATGACAGTATATGCTTTCCCGAATTTCTTTCGGTCAACCCGCACAGTAATAGTCTGGGACTCCCGTGCGATAGCTTCACATACGCAAAGGTCTTGCGGAAGGCCACATGTCGTGCAGATACCAGTCATTGCTGAGTCTTCACCTCCTGTTTTCTGTTTAAAGTCATGATCCTAGCTATAGTTCGCTTGATCTCGCGAATCTTGCCTGCATCCTTGCCCGCGCCGCCAGTAGCGACCTGTGCACGGTATTTCATGAGATCCATCTTGTATTTCTCAAGCTCTTTCTTGAGATCCTCAGGGCTCTTCTTCTGCAGGTCTTTGAATTTCATTTCTTGTCCTCCTTGGGCTTCTCGGCATCTTTCTTAGGTGCCTCTTTGGACTTCTCAGCTTTGGGTTCGTCCTTAGGTTTCTCTTTCACGGCCGTCTCGAGTTCCTTTGCCTCTTCCGTGCCTGACACATCCTGTACGACTGCTGCTTCTGGCTGATTGATATCAATTCTATCAGGTAGCACTGTTGTCGGAGGCATAACACTAACGACAATCCCTACGACGCCTGTCTTGAGCTTCGCTACTCTGTACGCCCTGTCGACTCCTTCTACTGCGACGTCTCCTGACTTCTTCAGGAAGCCTGCATAGAATCGCCAGGTTCTGCTTCTCTGGCTTGGGACCTTGCCCGAGATGAGTATCTCTACGCCCTGGGCTCCCGCTCTTAGTGATTCGTTCAGCGCCTTGTGACCGATTCCCTTGAACCTGCCCGCGCCGAAGCGTTCCAATGAGTTGCTAATCATCTCTGCTAGGATATCCGGCTCAAGCATTGGAGTTTCTAGCTCCTCTATCTCGATCTGCGGGTTCTCTAGCTTGAACTCGTCTTTGAGCTCTTGGGTTATTCTCTGAATGTTGCTGCCTCCTCGGCCTACTACGAGGCCCGGCCTGCTGCATCTGACGAGTATCTTCTCGCCCAACGGAGTGCGCTGGAGTTTGACATGTGCCACACCCACCTTACCTAGGGATTTGAAGATGTGTTCCTTAATCTGGAACTCCTTAAGGTTCTGCTGGATGAACTTTCGCTCGATTGCCATTTATTCCTTTGCCTCCTGTGATTCTGATTTCTGCTCTACTTTCGGAACGGGTTTCTCCTCGACTTTCTTCTCTACAGCCTTCGGTGCTTCCTTCTTCTCCTCTACCTTTGGAGCAGGTTTTGGAGCCGTTTCGACTGGCTTAGTATCTATCTTCTTCTCAACCTTCGGAACTGGCGCAGCTTTCGGCTTAACATCTGTCTTAGGCTTCTCCTGAACCGGCTTTACCTTGGCAACTGGCTTCTTATCGGACTTCCTCTCGGTCAGGATGACCTCAACGTGGGTCCTCTTGAATTCACCACGATACTTGGACCTGTTCCTGAAAGGTCTCGAAGCACGATTTGCTGAAAGGTGTGCGATGATGAGTGTGCCAGTCATTCCCTTATCCGATGCATTTGCCTTGGCATTGTTGAAAAGCTTGATGAATTCACCCGCAGCTTTCACAGGATATCTTCCTGCTCCCATCTTGCCTGGTCTGTGACCGACGCCATCTGTGAAGCGCTTGAATGGGACTGCTTGGTTCTTCTTTTGTACTCTTGCGAGAGTCGCGAGAGCTTTTTCCAGCTCCATGCCGCGAAGGAACGAGCAAATCTCTATGGCAGTCTTAGAGCTGATACCTATATCATCCCCTCGTGCCTTTGCTCCTTCCAACTTCTGCATGTATGCCATATTACTTCACGCTCACCTTTGTCTTGCCACCTACACCCGGAGATGAGTGGCGTGCGAATTTCTTGCTCAGAACGTACTCACCTAATCTATTTCCAAGCATCTCTTCAGTGATTAGTAATTGCTGATAGCTCTTGCCCATATGAACCATGATGGTCTTGCCCACCATCTGTGGCAGAATAATCATCTCTCTCTGATGGGTCTTGACCTTGTCTCTCTTCTCCAGCTTGCGGAGTAGGTTCTTTTGCTCGGTAGTCAGGCCTCTGACGAGGGTCCTTCTTTCTCTGCTAGGCACCAGCTGAGCGAATTCCTTGATACCCATCTGCTGTAGCTGCTCGAGCTTGAGTCCTCGGTAGGTAAATTCTTTCTTTGCCATTTTATGATGTCCTCACTCTGGTACCGCGTGCGCGGCCTGTCTTTCTCGGTCTTATCATTCCGACCTTCTTTCCTGGAGGTGCGTTCTTCGGAGCGATTGTAGGTCGTCCCTTTCGTCCAGATCGCTTGCCTCCGAAGGGGTGTGCTACTGCGTTCATTGCGGTTCCGGATACCTTAGGATAGTACTTGTTCTTGGCTCTCATCTTGTGGAATTTGACACCTGCCTTGAGCAGGGGCTTCTCTTTTCTGCCGCCACCCGCAATTACTCCTAGGGTAGCGCGGCATGTCGGGTGGAACGTTTTTCTCTTCTTGCTTGGGAGAAGCACGAGAATGCTATCACCCTTCTGGCCTAGGACGCGCCCGACAACGCCGGATCCTCGGATGAATTTACCTCCATCTCCAGGTGTAGCCTCGACATTGTGTATGAGTGTTCCTACAGGAATATCTTTCAACTGGAGTGTGTTGCCTCTCTCGACATCTCCACCAAAGGTGACCTTATCTCCTACTTTCATTCCCTCTGGTGCGATTAGGTGTCCTGTCTTGCCATCTGGGTACTTGACCTTCATCAAAGGAGCACTGTGGTGGGTGCTCGTAACTATATCCACTACTTTAGCATCAGTGTACTTCGTGGGCGTCTTGACGTCTCCCTTGCTACGGAAGCTTCCAGCTCGAAATAGCGACGTTCCTTTGCCGCGCCTTTGTTGGATTAGGTTCTTACCCATACTTCACCTTACATGAGGCCTAGTTTAGTGGCCACATCAATAGCCGGGGTCTCCGGACTGAATTGTATGTAGGCCTTCTTGTGGCCCTTGCTATCGTTTAGCGTGTTCACCTTGAGCACTTTGGCACCTAGCTGGTTTTCCACAGCAGCCTTGATCTGTGCCTTTGTAGCTTTTCTGTCGACGATGAAAACCAGTTTGTTCTCGGTGTCGATGTATCTGACAGACTTCTCTGTCGCGAGTGGATACTGGAGTGTCATTTGGCAGCCTCCTTAGGCTCTGCCTTCTTTACGGGCTTGGGTTCTACCTTCTTGACAGGGACTTCTTTCTTAGGTGCCTTCTTAGGTTTCTCTACCTTGGGGCCCTTGTATGTTTTCATGAAGAGTCCTTCCTTCTCTAGGCGTTCCATAGCAGATTTTGTGTACAGAGTTAGTCTTCCTGGGTGCGTTCCTGGTGCAAGTGTCTCCGCATTCAGAGCCTCTACGGGAACTACTTCCGCACCTGGTATGTTCGCAGCTGCTTTCACCATAGGAACATCTTTTTTGCTTGTCACGAAAAGGAAGCTGACTGGTGTCTTGTGCTTCCTGCCACGCATGGTCCCTCGACCTGCACGGATCTTCTTGATAGAACCTCGAGCGAGCTCATCTGCGAAGCCTAGCTTCACTAGTGCTGTCTCGAGTTCTGCAGTCTTCTTGAACTGCTCAAAATCGTTATCAATAATGAATGGGAATGTAGGTGGGAGCTTGTGTCCTCGCCACTCGACCAGCTCACGATCCATCGTGGCTGCCATGGCGCTCCTGATAGCCTTGCGGTTCTCGACAGTGTTGATCTTCTGGGTCCAATCCTTGAAAGGTTTGGGACCGTGTGCGCGTCTTCCACCGACAACACCTGGGACGAGTGCAGCAACCATGTACATCTGTGTGCCTCTCCTAGTGTGGATCTTCCTGGGAACACGGCTCTGACCTTTGCCGTACGAACCACGGTACTTCCTTCTCCTCTTGGAGAGTTCTGCGGAGTGGCGCATGCCTGCTCCACCGTATCCGCCGTATGCTTGGCGGGCATTAGCTTGAATAGTAAGGACTGCTCGTGTTATGATATCTGTTCTCACCGGCTCATCGAACTGCTTAGGCAGAGTGATGTCTCCTCCAGTGGAGTTCGCAGCCGTCATAATCTTGAGCTTCATTTGCCTTGTGCGCTGTCCAGGTGGATTATCTCCATCTCAGGCAGCTTCCTCTTCTTTCCTCGGATTGACTTGACTATTGTGATTAGACGCTTCTTGGGTCCTGGTACGCTTCCAGTTATGACGACAAACTCGTTGCCTTTTCTGGCGGTACCATAGTGAATAAAGCCTCCTTTCACCTGGATCTCATCCGGGTTATCTGTAATCTTGAGAATCTGATTGTTGTACTGGACGCGCTGGTGGTAACCTGTCTGGCCCGCGTTTGCGTTCCTATACATGAAGTGCTGCTGGCCGGACCATCCGCCGAGGCTTCCTGGCCTACGGACGCCCTTCTCGCTCTTGTGGCTCTTGAGTCCGATGCCGAAGCGTTTGACAGGTCCTTGATATCCGCGACCTGTTGTGATTGCGTGTATGTCTACAAGCTCGCCTTCCTTGAACAGTTCGGACGCTTTGATATCCTTGTCTAGGAGCTCTTTCACGGTGGCGAGCTGTTCTTCAGCATTCTTGCCACCTACACTGACCTCGAAGATCTGGGGCTTCTTCTGCCCGATACCTGTCTTGCCGGGTTGTGTCATGAGAAGAACTCTAATCTGGAAAAAGGAAGAGAATGTGTCGAGGGCGGAGGTTTTGCCGGGTTTGGCATTCACCTTCCGCCCGAGGTACTTGTCCTTGGACGGAATAATCACCTCCTTGGAGACGAAGAGCCCGTGTGTGCCACGATTATATCCCCTTACGCTGTGGATGCGCATGGGCGGGCACTCGAGTATAGTTACTGGAAGGGTCAGGGGTTCTGGTTTCTTGCCTACATGGGACATGCCTTGCATGCGTGCCATGCCCATCTTGTATCCTGCAAATGCTAGGATTCCTTGTCCTTCAGGGAAGCTCCTGACGCGCGCATATGATTTGTTAGCCCGCTTTCTAGGCCAGAACTGCATGCTTCCGCTTCTTGGTGCTCCTGCTTTTCCCATGGTGGATACTCTCCTGGTCGCGAGAATTATCAGAACGGCGTTTGTCCGTCGTACTGTAACGCTCTAGGGCGCCAGGCGTGGACAAGGATTCTTGGCTCGGTTCCGACCGTGCCCTTCCTTGGTACTTCGCGGAAACGCCAAACCGTTTATAAAGATATTGGTGGGTCAGGTCGGGTGACAGAATTTAGTCTTTTCTGACAGGAATAGGGATTGGTTCACCTACAATCTCTTCGAGAGGCTCGTCTGGTTCCGATACCCTCACGTGTTTCAGAACTGGTTCTCCCCATAGGCCTCGCCTGATCAATATAGGCCTGTAAGCTTGGCCCGTTTCACGATCTCTAATAATTGTAGGAACATAATTGTTCTGCTCTGTGCCTATCTTCACTCCTTCAGGGATAGGTGTTCCTCGCCATTCTGGCTCTGGCATAATGTATTTCTTAGAAGGCTGCGAGCCTAATCTGGTGAATAATGTGTAAAGCATGGGAAAAACTGGTCCGGTTCAGTTTTTATTGTTATTGACCAATCTCTTGGTCCATTCTAGAATCATATCAATAGCTTCTGCCTTATGCTCTGGCGTTAGCCTATGCTCTCCACCGCCTATTATGAAGATGTCTTTCTTGTATTTCAGGGTCTCGAAGAGTTCTTGTGATTGTTCTGGAGGGACAGACTCATCCTTCGTTCCTTGTATTATTAGCACAGGGCATTTGATGTTTTTTGCTGAGCTAAGGACGTCTGATTTCTCTGCCTCTTCCGCAAGCTGCCAGGGGATTACGAATGTTACATCTATATCTTCTCTATACGATTCTATTTCTCCTTCTTTTTTGAATTTCTTGAGCTCTTCTTCCGAGAATTTACTCTTGAGTTCCCATTTAGTAGGGCCTGCATAATCAATTAGTCCTTCAACTTCTACTTCACTCGCGACTTGCAAAGAAACAGTTGCGCCCAATGATGATCCCATGATGATTATTTTCTTGTATTTTTTCCTAAATTCTTGAATTGCCTCCTTCAACTCAGAAGTCATGCTCTCCATGGTGCCCTGACGCCAACGTTTCTCTGAGAGCTTCTCAGGATAATCCATCGCGTACGCAGCCATCCCCTTCTCATTCAGAGTCTCACACATTCCCATTACTAAGCCTGAGTATTGGCTGGAACGATAACCATGACTCGCTATTACTATAGTGTCCGATTTTGCTTCGTAGAGTGTGCCGCGCATGAATGTAGTCTTGATAAATGATTAATAACTATTGCTATCAGGAATATAAGGTTCGTTAATGGGAACCAAATCTATCAGATCTGAAAGCTCTTCTCTGATTCCTCTGAAATGTGCCACTCCTACAACTATCATAATTCTATCATCATCTCTTGCCATGATATGATCATAGGCCTCCCTTGCCATGTTAACATCCCTCTCCGCTACATTCAGCGGGTCTTTTCGTCCGGATCTAGCCATCTCGTATAGATCATCTACGATATCCAAAGACATATCCTCATCATTTCGCATCGCTGTGCTGACGCCATCTATGTATTCGCTCGGACAGAATAGTGTCCTCATGAAATACTCTGACCACACAAATGCTTTAGATTCGAAATCAAGCGTTCCTATGCCTCCGTCCGTCCCTTCTTCGATGAAAAAAATAGGCTTCCCTGCATTTTCTGCAGCATCGTCAAGGCTGTCGTTGGTTATCAACCTTCCTGTGCCATGAGTATAGCAGTATCTTGCCATTCTGACGAAAGGCTTGATAGAACTTAGGAATAGCTTATTCCGCAGAGAAGTATTTTCTCCTGAAGCCCCTTCACACAGGACAACATCATAATCCTTGACGATCTGGTTTGCATACTCAGATTCTGGCTTTGTGTAAACATGAATCTCTCCTACTAAAGTGATATGCTTCTGTTCGCCGTCCACTTCGGAATTGAAGTCCTGGACTACAAGCTCGTTCCTTGAATTCTCAGAGAGCCATTGCTTGTGCTCCTTGTTGTAATGCATGATAGACATGCTACCACACCCTATATAGTAAGATGCCACCAATGCAAATGGGAGCATCGTAGGCCAAAAGTGTCGCGGACGTTTCACATTATCGGAATCAAGACCCAATAGATAAATCCACCAGACAACCTTTATAAACTCCTGAACTGCTTTTAACCCAATGGAGCGGCCGAGTGAGCGTACTATCAAGATAACTCTAATGTCTTTAGCAGCCGTCCTAATTATAGCATCAAGTGTTTTCTTATCTATGTGGCTCTGGGGTTCATCAGAAGAAAACCAAGGATTGAAACCTCTAGAGAAAAAGGATCTTCCCGCATGCGAGAAGGTCGGCGGTAGATGCGACGTCTACTGCGAAGATACGGAGTATAACAGCAGGAACATCTGTCCTGCGAACATGCCTCTTTGTTGTGTCAAGCTTTAGATTTGCGCTTCTTGCCTATCTTCACTAATTTAACAGAATACTGCGCAGGATTCTTGATTGTTGCACAGGTCTGGTCTGGCTTACAAATGCCAATCTCCTGATAGAACGCCCTGCAATTAGGAGGTGGTACCCGTTCTTTCCTCTTTCTGACCTGCTTCATGTGGCCTGTCAGGACAACCTCTCTGAGTTTCTCAGGGTTCTTCTCGTTCCATTCGTGCAGCTTGTCATCTATCATCGCGTCCGTCCACCCGCAGACCTTCAAGAAATTTGTGAGAGCGAACATCGAACGTTTCCTGCCATCCGGCAATCCAGCCAGAATACCTTTGATGCACGGCGGAAACTTGTCTTCTGGAATAGCCTCTCCCACCTCTTCGAACTCGCCTCTTGGTCTTTGTTGAGGTTGTTCTCTAAGAGAATATTCCCAAGCCTTCCTAGCCAAAGTGTCCGCGTCACCCGCTGAGGTCTCAGGATCCAGGAACATGCGAGAGAATTCCACACTATTCGGGTCTGCATCCTCCTTCTTGAATGTCAATATATCATCAGGATCTATGACAACAGATGCCAAGACTGATTTTTCATGCAGGCTGTAGGGCATCCTGTAGAGGTGCCTAGAAGCTAGCAATATTGTGTCTATCTCCACCACCTGATCTACCCTAAATCTGTACTGAATATCTTTGGTTTCCACATCCCCTCTTGAGAGAGAGTGCCAGTCCATGTAAGTGCCGCACTTTGGACACGCATGGTCCTTCTCTTCCACCTTCTCCTTCTCATCCTGGGCATACCTTTTCCCGTGATGACCACAGGAGCCACACATTAGCTGGTAGAATCCTTCTGTCTTTGAGATGAACTTTCCAGTCTTGGGATCGTATCTGCCGATGAGATCATCTTTAGATTTGCCAACCTTCTTTGCTAGGTCTGATAATGATGATTTGATCTTACCCCCGAACGTGACCTTATCCTGGTCCATCTTAACCAGTCCATTCTCAGTATTTCCTATGTATTCCACAAGGTATCCTGCTATAGCTCTAGGCAATTCAGGAAAAAGACTTGACGTAGGTATGTCTTCTCCCTCTGCTGAGAGCATCACGGGAGGGAATGCCTCGAACGGGATGCCTATATGCCAACCCTTGTTGCCAGAGAACTTGAC
>JAAOYH010000045.1 GCA_018221245.1 Candidatus Woesearchaeota archaeon | reverse complement strand
TTCTTTATTAGCTCCGACGAGAAATCCGAAACGATTCCGGGAGAACCTATAAAAACTAGGCCAAAATTCACTAATGGTGAAGCGATTGGGCACAGCGTTAGGCCTGGTAAGTATGTTGGCGGGCTGTTCCGTAGCTCCTCCGCCTGTTGTTGAGCCAGTAGAGCAGGTTGTAGTCCAAAAAGAAGAGGATTTGACACCTGTGTACGAGATGGTGGAGTTAGCAGAGAAGAAAGCTCTGGCTAGCATGAATCCTGAATTCTCAGAATCCAGCGATGCTCTTAGACAGCAATCTTACGATCTGTTCACTGACGCAAATATTCTATGTAAAGAACTGAACACCTGCAATCCAATGATTATCACGGATTCGTTCAATCAAGTATTGGAGCAGCAGACAGCCAGGAACCAAGAATTGATAATAGAACCAGAAGAGGAAGAAATCTTTTTCGGAGAACCATCCCCTGATATACCCACCATACGCAAGGGAGACAGCTTCTCTATTCTCTCAGAGATGAATGGCCCTGTCAAGGAGGCGGTCAGACATTGGCTCGTCAAGAACAGGACAGCATTCCTGGAATCCTACGTAAATTTCCTTTTCTTGGAGGATATAATCGAGGCTAGTTATGATCCTGCAGGCTTCCCTATCCAGCTCGGTTTCGGGATAGGCTCCCAAGAGAGTAACTTCAAGCTCCAGGCCCGCTCTTACAAGGGTGCTACGGGGATGTGGCAGTTCATGTACCAGACAGGAATCAAATATGGCATAAGAGGCGACCTGAGATACCATCCTGAACTTTCTACCAAGGCAAACGTACGCTATCTTGAAGACGCGGTCGAGAGGTTCGATGATGACCTTTTGAGAGTTATAGCATCGTACAACACTGGAATAGATAGGAATGCATTGCAGGGAAAAGAGGATTATTGGCAGATAGAGCACAAACTGTATGCAGAAACAAGGACATATGTCCGGAGGATACTCGCGGCTATCGAGCTCTTCGATGACATCCGCTCTAACGAGAAATTCTACAACATCACACTCCCTGAGATTAACCCTTCCCTGACATCTGTGAAGCTCGAGAAGGATCTGAGTCTTGGTGAGGTGCAAGCATGTCTGGGCAATCCTCCGTGGATGGGTAGCTGGCTCCAGGTGCTCAGGAACACAAACAGCAGTTATGGAATGCAACCTTTTGACTATATCCCCTCAGGCACAGATATCAATATACCAACCATGACTCTAGAAGCTTATGACCAGAACTGTAGGGATTCAGAGTTCCTGGATTTTCTCCTTGAAGCAAGACCTAAGTTCAAGAAGCACCACATAAAGAGAGGTCATAGTTATGGATACGTCGCAAGTCTTTACTCAAATGAATGTGGGATGAGTCAAACAAATATGGTTCGCGCAATCAGAGATGCCAACCCTTGGAAACCCAGTTCTGTCCCTGTAGGAAAGACCATGATTGTCCCGTGCAAGCAATAATTTCATTTATATTCTTCTCGACGTGAAAAATTATGGAGAACCTTTATAAAAGAATGGGAAACTTGCCTGGCAACAATGATCAAAAAAAGAATAGTCGAGCTGAGTTTACTCAGCATTCTGTACGGGTTTAACAGTGCGCAGTATCAACCTGCTCCACCTCCTGCTCCTGAAGTCCCAGTGCAGGAAGTCAAATCGGATATTCCCGACTGGAGAGATCTGGATAAAGACGAGCGCGTCTGGACCCTTCGTGGCCTGGAAAAAGATGATATGCGCATAGGGAATAGGAGATTAAACAGTCTTAGAAATGATATTTTGCTCACCCGAGAAAGATGCTCTCCCTATTTTGATATTATCAAAGAAGAGTACGAATCTAACGGCATTCCATTCGGTGTTGCTCTAGCTCAAATCCAGACTGAGAGCGTCTGTGACGAGAACGCAAGGTCGAGTGCAGGCGCCCTTGGCCTGACCCAAGTAATGCCCAGAACCGCAAAGTACACCTTGAATATCGACCCGAACGATTTACAAAATCCAGAAACAAGCATTCAGGCAGGAAGTAGATACACAGGCATGATGATAGACAAGCTAAATGGAAAGTTGTGGCTTGGAGTCATAGCTCATAACTCAGGAGATAGACCCGTCAAGAGATGGATAGGACGCGTAGAGAAACCCAAAGATCAGGTCGAATACGAAG
>JAAOYH010000044.1 GCA_018221245.1 Candidatus Woesearchaeota archaeon | reverse complement strand
GTAATTATTGTTGTTCTGCTGTTGAAAGCAATTCTTGAGTGGTTCTAGGGAAACCGTTTAAAGAGATATTGAGTTCTATCTCTTATGGGCATAACTTTCGTACTCTATCGGCCGGAACATCCGGGTAATATAGGCATGATTGCGCGTGCATGCGCTAACTTTGGCTTCTCTGATGTTGTGATTGTAGACCCTAAATGCAAGATTAATCTAGATGCTAAGAATCTGGCTAAGAGAGCTCAGGAGACTCTTGAGGGGTTTAAGATATTGGACGAGATTCCTAAGTTTGACCTGCTAGTCATGACTCACGGGAGGGAGTCTGACAAATACAACATGGTCCGCTCCATGATAACGCCCAGGCAGCTGAAAGAACGGCTGGATGACAGAGCCGTAGGTATTGTCTTCGGTCCTGAAGGGGAGGGGCTCCCGCCTGAGATGCTCAAAAAAGCAGATATTATCCTCTCTATACCAACGACAAGGGAATACGGCAGTATGAACCTGGCATTATCGGTAGGAATAGTCCTTTACGAGCTGTCAGAGAATACTAAGAGTGAGAAGATTACAGAACGGTTCAAGCCCATGACTGGCAAGGACAAAGAAGTGATAATGGATTTGGTGGATGAGTGTCTCTCAGATCAGCACTATCCAAATGAGCCCGCTCGCGACACTATGAGAATGGCCTGGCGCCGTATGGTTGGGAGGGCTTTCCTTACTGAGAAAGAGGCTTCTGCAATAATGGGATTCTTGAAGAGATATCAGGGGAAACGTTAGCCTAGTAATTTAACGAACTTCTTTTTTCCGAGTTTGGACTGTCTTATGATTTCGGCCAGAGTGCCAATGTCTAATTCTTTATGTTTGGGAACTACGACGCCATGCTTTCTTCCATTAATATTTCTGATCATTATCACATGACTTCCTTTTTGCCTAGCTACTGAGAAACCAGCTCGTTCAAGAGCTTTAATGACTCTCTTACCTGAAACTCTGGGGAGTCGCATGCTCAGCCACCTCGAATCTCCTGATGACTGTATCGCCCTCAGGGAGTCCCATCTCCGCGATATACAGAGAGACAGCCTCCTTCAGATTCTCGATGGCCTCATCCACTGTGATTCCTTGGCTGACTACATCAACCTCAGGACAGAGAGCAACATATTGTGTGTCTCCCTTCTTCACAATGGCGGTGAGTTCCATACCCAAACTAGACGCACTCATGCTTATAACATTTATGAATCCTTAAGAAGAGTTGCTAAAGACATTCCGGAGATTATCCGAACTATTTCTTTCTCTTAATCCTGAGCTTGTCAGAATTGCATTTCCTGCACTTGGACTTGCCCGCTAGAACTTTCAGTACGGGAGTCCTTACTTTTGCCTTGCACGTCTTGCATACGAAGATGTCCTTGAACTTCCTCGCGTCAGCTTCTGGGAATTTTGCCATTTATTCAGCCTTCTGTGCGACCTGCTTCATGAGCTTGTCGTTCATAACTTGCCAGTATAGGATTGTGCAGCCCTCGTGGACGACTCCCTTCATATCGGAGGGGATGTCCATGTCGTACGTCTCGTACGTCTCCATGTCCATTACTTGGGCCTTGTTTCCATTTATTGAGAGCACCTGGGCGTTCTTCTTCGCGATGATAGGGCACTCAACTTCGTGATCCGAAGTCAGCATCTGGCGCTTCTTGCCATCCATTATTCCGACAGCTTCGATTCTGTACTTGGCGTGTCCGTGCTTTCCTGGGCGAGAGACCTGGACGCTGCTAACTATAGATGCGATGTCATCCACCAAGATATAGTTGCCTTTTTGGATGGTTGAGAGCGCCTTGTGCGTGATTTCTGCCATACTTTTGAGAGTTCGTAAGGGCTTTATAAAGGTTTCCTGACGAAATACCCGTCGAGAGAGCAAGAATTAAATACATCCTATTAGGTTCTAGGACACCGATGAAAGTTGGGGTCATAAGAAGATTTCCTGAAGAGCCAAAGGATTGGCAAGAAGTGAAGAGCATTCTTGATGATCTCGAAGTAGAACGAATTGCTTTCTTTGAATTCCCCACCCCTAAAATTTCTATGAAGGACTCAATGATATACAAAACATTTGGTTCAAACAAAAATAGGATTATAGACAGAATTGGTGTTTTCAAATCTCAGCTTGAGTATATTGTGGAGAAAAATGGCTTTCTCGCACAGACATCATTTGGAGGTCTTGATGGTTATGCCAAATATGCACCTGAAAATATGAGCGAATATATACGCACAGGATGTCTTAATCCAAATAGAGTTATCACTTTGTTGCCTATGCAAACTACTCATGCGGCGTTCATTTCTGATAACATGCTGAATACAACTTGCACTGAATGGTTCCCGTGGGCGGTAAAGGAGCTTGGAGGCATTGTTGTGTTTAAGCCTGGAGAAGAGGACTCTACCTTGAAGAATATTTTGATACATGATGATAGACATGGTGATGTCCATATTAATTCAACAGCAGTTCTTAAGATGAGGTTCACAGAAGAGGCTCATAAAGTCAGGAAAATAAGAGTGGGAACTGAGCATTCTAGATATAAGGATAGTTTCAAACATTTAGGTCACTCTCTAAAGTCAGGAAAACCGTACCTTGTGAATATTGGGTATGATGATATAGCTGTCCTGAATGGTTACTGTGACCCGCCAGAGATAGGATTCTTCTCACTTGTCATGAGGCACTAGTTACCAGCCGCCTGAGCCGCCGCCACCGCCTGAGCCGCCGCCACCGAAGCCTCCGAAGCCACCTAGGCCTCCTCCGATTCTTGGTCCGCCAGGTATGAAAAGGAATCCTCCGCCGCCGCCTGCAAGCAGTCCTAAGAATGCTATGACCATCACGAACCAGATGATTGTGCCGCCTATGATCATGTTAGTCATCCAAGCTAGGAAGAGTATGGTGCCTGCTGTTGAGCGCTGGGTTTTCTTTCGCTTCTTCTTGTCCTTCTTGTACTTGACGCCCGCAAAAATCATCCCGCCAACATAGGCCAGTACAAGAATGACTGAGATGATGAGCTCTATGACTGGAACGCCCGCGATACCCATCTGGTATTCTGATACTGTGTCGGGATCTCCCGAAGCGAGGAGCCATATCTCAACCGCAGCAGACTCCAGGCCGTCTGCGTAACGCTCTTCCTTGAACGCGGGAGCCATAATATTTCTGATAATCTGGTCGGACATAAGATCGGTTACTGAGCCTTCAAGACCATAACCTACTTCGATACGCATCTTCCTATCCTCAGCAGCCACAAGTATGAGGATTCCGTTATTGACGTCTTTCTTCCCGACGCCCCACTCACGGAAAACTTCGTTCGCGAACATCTCGAGGTTCTCATCCTCAAGATTAGGAATAATCAGTACTGCAATCTCTATAGAAGAGTTCTGTTCTATCT
>JAAOYH010000043.1 GCA_018221245.1 Candidatus Woesearchaeota archaeon | reverse complement strand
CAAGGAGGCAACGTGACGGCAGTGAATATCAACGCACTCACGATAACAACATCGTGGCAAGGTTTCTACGGAAACGTATCCGGAGAGATTACACTCGACGACTCTGCAGGGAACACGTTCTACAACTGGTCCCTGACTGATGTAGACGGAGAGGTGTATGCCACTAGAACAAACTCCGCAGATTGGGCAGCCATCGCATGCGCGACCTCAGGTCAAAGGGTTACAGAAGAGACCTACCTCGGGCAGGTAGCTGCCGATGGAGACAGCGTGACGAACACGTTCAACTTCACGACACACCCTGCGTTCAATGCGAGCACCAGTGTGATGGGTGTAGATTCATGCTATAGCACTAGAGGCTATGTGAACAGCGCACAGTCAAGCACTGACTGGTACCAAATACTGCTGTATGATGGAACTAACACACAAATCGTGTACAGCACGCTGATGAATGCTAGCGCGACAGGCTTTGACGGCACACCGTACGACTTCCAGCTATTGGTTGGAGAGAACGAGAAGGCAGGAAGTATAGGTAGTACTGACTACTACTTCTGGGTCGAGCTCAACTAAGAAGGATAACGGAAAGAGGTAACCATGAAAGCAATCAAATCGAGCGGACAGGGAGGCGCAGTGAGCGCGACAATACTCTTGCTTTTGCTGTTTGTGGTTGCGCTCTCTTCAATCCTTGTAGTGGCAGATCCGACCGGAAGTACCGTGACATCAGCATCTACGGACCTTGGTCCGAACAGTACCCCTGCGAGTCGCAGTGACGCGCGGGGGACTATCACCACACTTGTGTTGGATGCGGTACAACAGGATCAACGCTGGAAAGCCTATGTAGGAAACGTGACAGGAACACTTACCTTGGATAACTCCCTGAACTATACAATATATGATTGGGATACAGGCACTGTGAACGGAAACGTCTTGGCAAGCAGGAATGGATCTCTTGATTGGACAAGCGTAGCATGCGCAAACCAGGCACTCGTACAAACTGAATCCACTTTCTTTAGCATGACTGACGCGAACTCGGATGACATAAACTCAACATTCAACTACACAGTCCACAAGCAGTTTCAAGTGGGAGCTACCACGCTGAACCAGAACACTTGCAACAGCACTACTACTTATGTCAACGACAGCAGAGCATACAACCCTGTCTTGACCACGTCACCATACCAAGAGTTACTAATAACTGACGCAGGGGCTGGAAGCATGATCTTCTTGACCAGCATAGACAACGATGACACTGGTTACGACCTGAACACGTACGACTTCCAGATGATAGTCCCAGAAGCTACATCTGGCGCAGCGACGGCGTACTACTTCTACGTCGAATTGCAATGAGGAGCTATGAAACATGACGGCCAGACACGGAAACTGGAACTATTCCTGCTGGTGCTCCTAGTACTTTCTGTAGGGTTGCTCGCCCAGAACAGCTGGAGCTTCTCGCAAGGCACTAACAACAAGAACGTGTCAGTGGACACACAGGTCAACATAACAGGATCCACGCCCGAGATACTATCGGTGGCTTTGCCCAGTCCGATAACTCTCAATGCTGGAACGACTACATTCATCGAGTGCAACGCGACTATAAGAGACTACAATGGCTATAACGATCTGAACTTCACGACTGCAGAGCTCTTCAGCGTGGGCTCAAGCTCTTACGGTGCAGCAGATAACAACAACACACACTATTCCAATGACAGTTGCACAAGGACTGCCCAGGACGGAGCGTTTGCAAACTTCACGTGTGGATTCACTGTGAATTACTATGCTATCAACGATACTTGGAACTGCACAGTGTTCGTGAATGATACTATCGGCTTGAACGATACTAATTTCACAACCATGGTGATTAGCGAGGTTCTTGCTATCAATGTGACACCTTTGATTGATTACGGAGATATGGCTATGGGTGATACCTCTTCTGATATCCAAGCCAACGTATCAAACGTTGGGAATGCACCAATAAACGTCTCAGTCAGGGGCTATGGTGCGACTCCAGGAGACGGCCTGTCTATGGTGTGTGATGTAGGAACCCTGACAGTTGATCTACAGCACTATGCTGCTAACAATACTGCATCGTATGCTGAAAAACAGATTCTCGCAACAGGAGCCGGACAGATAGCAAAGCTGACGGTAGCAAAAGCAACAGATGCTACAGGAAGTCTCAATAATACTTACTGGCAACTCTATCTGGACCCTCTACAGAACTCGTTCGGTCTATGCAATGGAACGGTGGTTTTCCAGGCTGAGACGCCCACATAAGTTTCTCCTCGACAAAAGGTTTATATACGCCTCCGTAGTGGAAACCTCGTGGTAGCGATTGGAAGGTGGTCAGGCCTCTTATTAGTTCTTTTATTGACTGTATCATTCGTGGCTGCCGCCGACCACATCATCGTGAATAGCCAGGACTGGCGCGATGTCTACACAGGGAGTCAGTACGGATACCTTACTGGAACCCCTTCCAACTTCCTAGTCAGCACCAGACACAGCACGATATTGCTGTATGCGATAAGTACAGATAAGGATGAGATTCTCGTCCTGTCATCCAGGAGCCAGCCATTCATCACAGGATACGAATCAATTCTCCTGAGCAGAGGATATGACAGTCCAGAAGAGGTGAGAGAGTCCAATCTAAACCTTTACCTGCTGGAACAGCTGGAAGATGTGGACAGATTCATAGTGCTGGATGATGCATATGGTTATAACGCCATATCTGTCGCGCCGTTCGCGATACAGGACAAGAGTTTTGTGATTTTCGCTACAGAAGATAACATCGACGATATAGTTTCAATTTTGGATGATAAGAATCCTGAAAAAATCCTCATTTACGGACAGGTAGATCGTGCTGTAAAAGATGAGCTAGCTCAGTTCAATCCGGAAACTCTCAACCTAGGGAACAGGTTCGATAATAACATAGAGATAGTGAAGAGATATCAGGATATAAAACCGACCAGACAGGTGATTCTCACGAACGGTGAATTCATCGAAGCAGGTATCATGTCTGGAGCTGACCCTGTATTGTTCTTGGGAAGAGAGAACGTGCCTGAAGCGGTGAGATCGTTCATTATCGATGGGGGTATCGATGTAGGAATCCTGATAGGGAACGAACTTGTGAATGCGGCAACGTTCGTAAGAAGACAGCTCGGTATCAGCGTTTTCGTAAAGTTCGCTCAGGGAGCGAGACAGCCTACAGGAAGCATCAGCCAAGTGGAGGACCTTGATAGGTTCCCAATGCCTAGCTACCAGCTAGGTATAGAGATTGCAAGTATCGTGTACAACCGGGCCACAGGATCACTTGAAGTGACATATCACAACACACAGGATTTGGCCATTTATTTCAGATCCACAATCACAATCACAGATGGAGATAATATAATCATAATCGGAGATGATTCACCAATATTCTTGGACAAGAATGAGTACAAAACTATAGTCTACCAAGTTGATTCAGACGGTAATCCTTTGGTATTCCAGAATGACGAGCTCAGAGGAGATGCGTTTGTTGTTTTTGGTGAAGGGCCTAAGAGCCTAGAGAATACCTATCAGAAGAGCTTCGACATAGACCTAATAGATATCCTAGATGATGCAGAGATTGAAATCATAGGGCTCTACTACGATAAGCTAGAGAACAGGTTCTACGTAGAGATTGAGAACGTAGGCACAACAGATGCTTACGTGAGCGTAGAACTGATTGAGCTAATCATCAATGGTGAGCCGATTACTATAGGTGGTGATGGTGTTATCAAGATAGCACCCGGCAAGAAAGCCAAGATTCCTGTTGATGTAGACATGGATGAAGAGGATTTAGATGACAATCCAGAGATTACGGTCAGAGCATACTACGGTGAGCGAGAGCTCTCCAGGATCAAGATCAAAGAAGAGACATTCCCTCTAGAGTTCAGAACAGGATACACTCGCTATGTAATATACGGCCTAATCTTGGTACTAGTCCTGTGGCTACTCTTACTCCTCGCGACGAAGAAGAAGTGCAAGCACTGTGGCTACAAGAATGCCAGAGGAAGGAAGAAGTGTGTCAGATGTGGAAGATTGTTCAAGGAGCCTAAAACACACCGTAATCTGCCACATAGATAGTTTCTCGTCGATATTTGACAGAACATTAATAAATCATCAGTGTGGTTCCGATTGTGTGGGATTACGTAGTTTAGTTGCAGGGATGACTCTTGTAGGTGTGCTGTTTGTTCCAAATATTGCTAAACCTGATTCTGCTGAATCATTTTGCGATCCTTTTTTCATGACTTCAGAAAGTAACGAATTAAAAACTAAATCATTGGGAAAAAATGGAGAATTCAAGTATTCTTGGGTAGAGCTTGAGGAGGAAAAAAAGGATAAGGGCACCAGATATGTTCATCATGTGTTCTTCCCAGAAATTCCTGCTAAAGTGACTACTGAAACATATGTGCCTAACTCAATTTTTGGAAATCCCAAAGCCATTGTTAGAGTAGATTATGGGAATGATGGTGATTTGGATATTACCTACAGTGCTAGTCCAGGGTTTAGAAGAAAAACTACTCTGTTGTATAGTTATTTCCGAAGGTCAGGAGTGTTTTCAGATATACTGGATCTCACTAATTTTCCTGAGACTGTCCGTGCAGACCACTTGAGGCAAGAGATACAAAAAAGGCAGTGGGTAGATGGCAGAGAACCTTCCTTAGATGATATAAATTTCCACAAGGATGCGGTAAAACGTGTCAGGAATCGCATGTGCAATCCACAGTATACTGACTCGTATGTGGCTTCAAGCAGTGCACATTAAGAAAAAAAGAGGCCCCGGCTGCAGGTTTGTGGGTGTGGTTGGGGGAGGGGTTGCGTTTAGAAGCAACCAGGGCGTCTTTCTTGAATATGAGCTCCCTAAGGGGCGATGTTTGCCTGACTGGGTCATGGGATTGGTGATTCTACCTTTGTCGCACTCAAAATTAAGGATTATTTTCTCTTGATGGTGAATCCGGCGGCGGGTTTGCTCCGCTCTTGGCTCCACATCAAACCTATCCTCATCATGTTCTTAGTGAATTTCTCGCTTATTTTGTATGTCTTCCTGTAGAGATCGTAGTCTACGATCCCCATAGTCTTCATGGGGGTGAGGATGCGGTCGTAAAACTGCCGCTTGTTGTAGCTAATCTTCACCTCTTTTTTGACTGGGAACTTTCCGGAGGTCTTGCCTCCTATGACTGTACCTTCGTGCAAGGCGGTCGCGAACATAGACATCTGGGTCTTGTTCATTTCACCATCTAGCTTCTTCATCTCTTCCACGAGCATCTTTGCAACGAGGACTTGCTGGTCCGTCGCGAAGACTATCGCGTAGATGTTCTCTGGTAGGTTGTATTGGTCGTATAGGATGACCATAGTAACACAGGTAGGGGTAGTCCCCTTTTTGTTGATTTCCCTATATTGGGGCTAGTATATAAATGTTGCGTTTTCGTATACCTTTTTGTATACTGATACAGAGATATTTCAAAAATGTGTGTATTTTTCAATGTAGATAAATAAGTAAGTATATAAATGGCCTTCTCCAGGATAGTTGAGTGAGGTTCCGCCGACGACTCTATGGCCGCGGAGGCTCGTTCGAGACAACTATACCAAAACCGTTGCTCTTCGAGCTAGACCCGGATAAAAAATACGACGTCCTATTCTCTTTCGATTCCGAGACTCGTTCATGGAAAATTACCTTTGAAGAGAGGGAGGATGAAAAGTGAGACATACGCATCATGTCTCGAACATTGTAATCATAGGATTTCTCTTTCTCTTCGTAACATTAATCTTACTGTTCTCTCTTGATTCTCACATATCTGGGCTGGTGACTACGAGGGTGAATATAACTGCTTCAGATCCTGCGAACTGTACAATATATGCAGGGGCAGGGTATAACACTGTGAGCTTCCAGTGCATAAATATCGGCGTTCAGAGAAGTTCCATAGTGAACGGTTCAGGACTGTGGGCTATGTACCAATACGTGCCAGGAACATCAGACCAGTGGAAGGTCCATAATCCTACTCTGCCCGCTTATGTAGTTTCAGACTTGGCATTTCTTTCTAGGAGAATAGGTTATGTTATGCTAATGAACTCTTCCAGGGTATATAGTGCTTCGGGACTCACACCAGCATATACCGACATCCCATTCATAGCAGGCTGGAACCTTTTAGGATATCCTTCCTTGAACTCAAGCAACGCGACCACAGAGTTCGCATCAATCAGCGGCTCTATGACGCAGGTGAGAACCTACAACAACACCGCAGGAATATGGCTTTACTACAATAACCCTGGCGGCACGCTGAACTACACTGTTCCCGGGCAGGGTTATTGGCTAAACGGCACGGCATCAGATAGTTGGAGGGTTTTCAGATGAGGAGGATTATACTGTTCCTACTGTTGTTCCTCTTCGCGGTGAGCGTAAGTGCATTTCCTATCCTCCCTACAGAGTTCTATGGCACAATATCTGCCAATGGCGTACCTGGCAGTGCAGGCAGTACAGTTAGGGCTTTTGCAGGAGGCTTCAGCTGCGCTATATTCACTATGCAGAACGAAGGATACTTCGGATTGCTCACATGTCCTCTTGACGATCCTGAGACTCTCGCAGTAGAAGGCGCACAGCCAGGGGACGGGGTATACTTTCTCTACAACAATGAGGCAACTTTTGTCCTGAGTGGAGATAATACGACAACGGCCCAGACATTCAAGTTCATAGAGTTATCTTTCCCAATACCTTATTGTGGTGACAAGTTCTGTGATCCCAACTTCGAGACGAACATCTCTTGTCCAGTGGACTGTATTGCAGGGAACATAACAACTAATGTGACTACCAATGATACCAACACCACCGGAGATGAAGGAGGGGGTGGTGGCGGAGGAGGTGGCGGAGGAGGTGTAGTTGATGACGATGATGGTGGGGGTGGCGGAGGAGGTGCTTCAGGAGGCGGAGCCATAGGTAATTTCTTCGGCGTAACTTTCCCGACAATTTTCGATGCTCTTGAAGGTATCACCGGAGCTGTGGGTGTCTTCGGGTGCCAGGAGAATTGGGTTTGCACAATGTGGACGGATTGCACCATAGAGGGACTCCAGACAAGGGTGTGTGAGGATCTCAATGATTGTGGGACAGAACGTGATAAACCTCCGGAGATACAGGAATGTCTCTATGAGCCGACATGTTTTGATGGAATACAGAATGGAGATGAGACTGGTCTAGACTGCGGAGGGAGCAAGTGTAAGCTCTGTCCGGGATGTGACAACGGGATCCAGGATCCTGGAGAGGAAGGTATTGATTGTGGTGGTTCTTGTAGACCCTGCGGTAGCTGCTTTGACGGAGAACAGAACTATGGTGAGACAGGAGTAGATTGTGGTGGCCCGTGCCCTGCTTGTATAGAACCAGTCCCAGCTATATTGGAGTTCCCAAAAATTGTTTGTGATAAGCCGATACTTCCTTGGGAGAACGACGCAAAATGGTTCATTCTTGTCGTGGGGATACTGACTTTGCTTAGGATGTTCATCTATTGGCAGGAGCTCCGACAGATTAAGAAGGATCAACTGTTGGATGAGTTCAAGCGAGCTAAAAGATATTATGAGAGAAGACGTGAGATGGTTCTCTTCTTGCTTATTGTTATAGCCATAGTTCTTCTGTCATACGGATACTACTATGAGTTCTTGTTGTGTAATATTGGTTATCAGTATCTGTGGGCGTACTTATTGATTCTATTGCTCATACCGTTCTTCATATACTCTATCTTGAGAGGATTGACCTATTCTGATGAGAGGAAGCTTGCATTGATTAGGAAAGAGACCCGTGCGCACGAGGATATCCTGCAGGAGATGTTGGTTTTCGAGAACACTCAACTTGTTGAGGTTGAGGAGGATATCGCAAAGAGGATTGAAGCAGTCGCGACGAACCTAGAGCTTGTGAAAGAATTGAACAAGTTCCCTGGGCTGAGACAGATATACCATGATATCATAAGGCTCTACCAGGAGTATCACCTGAACAAGACTCCAACAGGGATAGAGAAGGATCTCTGCGATCAGGTCTACAAGCTGGAAACGGACGAATCGTTCAAGGAGCTCTCGAAGAGGTATCCTGACATATCGGTAATCTACGGAAAAATGGCCTTATTGTACCACCATTATGAAGGCAAACAGAAGCTGTACGATGAGCTAGCTCAACTAGAGGAGAAGAATAAGCAGAAGCTCGAGGAGAAGGTTGAAGTAGGTTCTGATGACTCCCTCGAGGGTGAGGACTGGGAGAGCAAGGGCGACGAGGCTCAAGAAGAGGAGAAACCCAAAGATAAGTGATTCTTTTATGTTTTGTCGACGAGAAACTAATTTGGCCAAATAAGTGTTTTTATCATAAATATGATAAATCTACATTAAGTATATAAAGGAGCTTTCTCACTTAAGTGCATTGCCGTCCGTCGAGGGCGACAGAGACAACGATAATAGTGACGACGCAGATGACTCGGACGGAACCTATCTTTCTGACAGCTGCGCGAATAAGCATATGAAAAGAGTTAACGTACAAATCCCGGATGAAATCCATACCCGGGCAAAGGTGATTGCTGTCCTCAAAGGGACCACCCTGAACGAGTATCTCGAGCAGGCTATCCGCGAGGCAGTCGACCGTGACAAGAAGACCCTAAAGAACCTTTAGGAGGACTCAATGACAGGACACAATCACCTTCAGCTAAGGCTAGAGGGCAGCGTAAGGAAAGCCCTCATAGGAGCGATAGCGCTCATAATCCTGCTAGGGACCATCTTCTCGGCCGTAGGACTCTCTGCAGATGTACCTTCATCAGTAAACGAAGGGGATGATTACGTAGTGAGCATGTCAGGAACAGGAGCACTCTACATATACGAAGACGGCAGCTTCCTTGTGGGTGGCGCAGGACAGATATCTACGACAGTCCAGACAGATAGCACCAGCGCAGGACTTGTTGAGTACACTTTCTCATCTTCAATAGAAGGCAACGAGACGCGATATGTACAAGTGGAAGATGTTCCCCTGGAAATCACAGTATTGAATCCAACAAGTTCAGAACTGACCATTGACACAGTCACGTATAAATTGGATACCAACTGGCAGCCTGACCTGTGCTGGGTTACAGTTGATGGAGACAGTCACACGCTTACCCCTCAGCCCGATGGAACCCAAGAGGAGACTCTTCCGATAACAGAGGGAGTGCACACGATTTCATACAAGTGCAAGTTGGGCACAGAGATAGCTCAACAAACGACGACAGTACTGGTAGACACAAAATCACCAGATGTTACTGCATTTTCACCCGTTGGAGAGGTGACGGGGCCCCACATCACTCTTCAAGCAGACACCGCTGAGATAGCCAGATGCAAATATTCAGAGGAAGACCTACCTTATGATGACCAAACAGGACTGATGAGTACAGTGTTCGCGCTCAGGAACAGCGTGATACTGGAACTTCACGAGGAGAGATCGTTCACGTATTACATAAGGTGCCAAGACGTTCATGGTAATACCAATACTGTTTCAGAAATAGTGAGCTTCAGCACTAAGTTGGCACCCTCTGCCAGTATAGATCTCGACGACGATGAACCTCTGAAGGCAGGTACTTACGAGATAAGCCTAGAGACCAGCATACTTCTAGCAGAGACTCCGACACTCTCATACAGGTTCCAAGACTCGGGCCAGGCGCGCACAATAGGTCTAGATGGTGAGAATAACGCATGGACAGGATATATCACAATACCCGACGGTACGAATGGGAATGTCATATCATTCGTGTTCGAAGGAAAGAGCCTCAGGGGAGTCAAAGGTACAGAGATAACAGAGGGTGCCATAATACTTTTTGATGCCATCCCTCCAGAACCAATCTCCGCGATAACAGCCAGAAACGCTTCAGGAGGAATAGAGCTCACCTGGTTCCATGAAGATGAAGACCTGGTGTTTAACATATATCGCTCAGATGAAGAGGGGGTAGGTCAGGAAAATTATTATGCAACCTCAGGAGGCAACACTTACTTGGATCTGGAAGCAGGAGACGCCAGGTATCAGTACTACAAGATTGCTGCAGTTGATAAGGCGGGAAATATAGGTCCTCTCTCTCACGAGGTGTGGGCTAGCTATGTAGATATTCAACTGGATGAGGACTTGCCTGTAAACCCGATTACAGAGGCGAAGATAGATCATGCAATTATATCTCTTAAAGCTGCATTAATCGACGCAAACACCACCATCAAGAGCCTCGAGGAGGAACAGATATCTGACAAGGTTGCAATCATAGAGGTATTGGACCTTGTAGGAAAAGCAAAGCAGGCGAGGCTAAACCTAGAAGCAGTACAAAGAGATCTCAAAGAACTGAGAGGGCGATCAGTAACACAGGACCAGGCAGACTCAGCGGTCCAAAGCGCAAACAATGCGATCGCAGATGCAAGGAAGGAACTAATAACGAGGATAATGCCACAAGCACAGACACAGATTGTGCAAGAGTCGGACCTCCAGAGCCTTGAACGGAACCTGCCATACGCAATGATAGGTACTGCTTTGGAAGGCGCAGAGAGAGACGACTATCTCTCAAGAGCCATAACGCTGCAAGATAGAATAACAATTACTCTGAATGCCAAATCCTATACTTTATGGAGTAAGGCAAACGAAGAAATTCCAGGGACTTAC
Source organism: Candidatus Woesearchaeota archaeon (assembly GCA_018221245.1). Taxonomy (GTDB): domain Archaea; phylum Nanobdellota; class Nanobdellia; order Woesearchaeales; family UBA525; genus UBA525. The sequence goes on along the minus strand of JAAOYH010000043.1, from coordinate 1,948 downwards.
ATAGAGAAACAGATACGCTTGGACAATCCTGAGAATGATATAACGATTGTTGAGGTAATCCCTAAAGATATAGCGAAGAGTGTGTCAGAACTGAAGTTTGACAAGCCCCCTGTGATACTAGAAGATGATCCTGTGGTGCAGTATAGCTATGATATTCTTGAGAGGGCCAAGTATGCATATGTGGTAGACAGGATTGTATCCTTGGATAAGGTCAAGATGACGAGGACTATAGCGTATCCCAAAATATCAGAACCTGTGGCCTCACAACCGAACAAGATAACAGGACAAGCGACGACCGGACTCAGAGGGATCTTCTCATGGGACACCCTACTCATCATCCTCGCTGTGATAATCATAGGGGGTCTCTTAGTATACTATGTGGCTCTCGAAACTACTAATCAACCTTTCAAAGGAATACCTAACAATTTTGCAAAGCCTAAACCTGCACAGACAGCTCCCCGCTCTGTAGCTCCTAGGCCTGCAGCCCCAAGAGTTGTGGCACCTCCTGTTAGAAAAATCATCACGCGACCCGTAGCACAGCCCTTGACGGCAGTCGCACCGCCAGCTAACGCGAAAGATGTGTTGGCTGAGGCCGAAAAAGAAATAGATGAGAAACTCTACGATAATGCTTTGGAGTTATACAAGAAAGCAATCTCTCAACTAGAGAGAGACGAGGGTCTCAAGAGGATACTTCATGAGCAGACTATAAGGGTATATATCAAGCTCAAGCTGTTCAAGGCCATGGCCGACGCCCACAAAGCTATAGATGAGCGAGACGTCATAGACGCAAGAGCCGCTCTCAGAGAGACTAAAGAGCTCGCATCGAAGCTTGGTGAAGCACAGACCACTCTTATGCAGGAGGCAAAACACTCTTATACTGAATTAGTGAAAGAGTTCAATAGGCTCGAGATTGAACGGACGGAGATATACTAATGCAGAATACAAGAACGATAATTGTGTGTATCTTACTAGTACTTATGATATCTCCTATGGTGGAGGCCGTAGCTATAGGTGTGAACAGAGGGCGCATATCATACTCTGAAGTTCTCAGAGGAGGTTTCGCTAGAGAGGTCCTAACAGTCACAACAGACTCTGTAGAGCCCATATCTGCTGAGGTAAATCTCACAGGAGAACTCACGCCCTGGCTGAACCTATCCGCAGAACTCTTCAATTTCAGCAAAGATAATCCGTATCGCCTAATAGTGGATGTATTGCCCCCATTGGATGCTCAGATAAGGGAGTACAAGGCAAACCTGAGCATTCTCACAGGAGAACTCTCCCGGGATGCAGGTGGCAGAATAGGCACTAGCACCAGAGCTAGCCTGGGAGTAAAGGTAACAATGAGCATGACCGGGACAGAGCGAGCAGCATGTACGGTTGCAGGTTTCCAGGTAAGAGACGTAGAGAAGGGGCAGCCACTAGAGATACAGATGAGCATAATCAACACAGGAAACGTCAGACTGAATCCTTTAGTGACCATAGACATATACGATAAGTATAGGGATGATATGCTGGATACTAAACAGGGGAGCTTCGGTAAGGTCGTATTCCCTACGCTAACAGAAAGATCGTCACTCTTCTTCTCTATAGACCAGGGGCCTGACCAGTACTGGGCGACAATCTCGGTGCCAGAATGTGGTTACTCGAATATCCAGACATTCGATATACTAGAGATAGGTGCCATAAAGGCAGATGGAGAGTTCATAAGAATAGATTCACAAAGTTGGGCAAACGTGGGAGAAATAATTCCTGTTGTAGGAATCTTCAGGAACCGCGGTCAAGGAAGCCTCAGGGCACAATTCAAAGGGACTATAGAGGATGCAGATACGGGATCTATAGCCAAAGTGATAGATTCTGACACATACATAGTGGATCCCGCAGTGACTGCGGAGCTAGAGACTTTCTTCAACCCCCAGGCGCCAGGAAGATACGTCGTGAAGGGATATGT
>JAAOYH010000042.1 GCA_018221245.1 Candidatus Woesearchaeota archaeon | reverse complement strand
TGTTAGCGGGGTTCTCTGCCACGGACTCTATCTTGGCCTTGACATATTTCTTGCCGTCGAAAAGATTTGCCTGTCTTGTCTCGAAGAGGCGCTCTTTGCTGCTGCCGCCCTTTGTGCTAACTGTGCGTTGGCGATGGCTGTCGCCTACCTTTGTCATGCTAGGGGTTCTCCCGAGCATGTGGGTCCTCTTTGTTATGGTGTTCCTGAAGAGGCCTCCAGAGGGCTTCCTTCTTGAACGTGCGTGTGTCACGACCATACGCTCCGCGAACTATGGGTGTTTTATAAAGGTTTTGGAGTGGGAAGTTTGTGAAAATTCATTTGTAGACGTTCTTTCGATGCTCGATGAAGTTGATGATTATTTTTTCTTCTTCCAATCGGTAGATTATTCTGAATGGGGTGACTCTCAGGCTCCTGTGTTTTTTCAGGTCATACTTTAGAGGTTTCCCTGATTTTGGCTGTTCTGATAATCTTTTTATTTGTTTGATTACCTTTAGGCGCATATCTTTTTCTTTGATTTTCTTGAACTCTTTTTTGAATTCTTCAGAGAATATAATCTCCATTTTAGCTCATTAGGATCTCATCAATTTCCTCATCACTCATGGAGGAATCGACTTTTATTGTTTTTCCAGCATCGATTTGTCTTTCAGTCATATGGATTTTCTCAATGAGTGCGATGTCTTTGCTGAGATTTTCTGCTCTGATCTGTTTTAGTAAGATATTTCCTCCCTCGTTAAACACAATGAATTTTGTCGATGGCTTTAATCCTGCCTCTTTCCTAATCTCGGAGGGTATGACTACTTGTCCGTTCGGGGATAATTTTGTTAGCGATATTTCCATGTGATTCACCTACTATGTGTTTTAATTATAAAATGTGTAGTAGTATATATGTATTTCCATTTCCTTGATGATATTTGTCTGTGCTTTATCAAGAATTCTCTGCAAGAACCGTAAGTTATTCGTACCTATCGTATAGTGGTAAAAATAGAAAAGCTTATAAGTGTGTAATTAACGGAAACAATCGTGACAACCGATCCAGTATACTATCTTGAAATGAGGCGTAGAAATCTTGAGCGAGTCAAGAAAGTTACAGATAGGTTTGATGAGCCTGTGACTGACGACGATGCCATCAGATTATTGGCAGAAGCATACAGAACAAAAGGAACAGCCACAGTAACGACCTTGTTCCCTAGTAAGGCCCAAAGGTATCACATGGCGAACAGAGTCTACAGAAAGACCCAAGGCCTAAAACAAGTATCTCTAGGTGAGATTCTCGCTCTAGCAAAAGGACATGATAAGAGACTCCTGGCAGGACTCTCATGCTTGGCAGATGATGAGATAGACCAGACAGGATTGATGTTGTTAGTATTCAACCACTCTATAGAGAATGAAGAAGCGTTCAAGTACACAAACGAGACAGTCTATGGGCCCGGACTCCCAGAAGATTTCCTGGAAGATAATATTGAGGAATTTAAGGCAAGACATAATGTTAATGTAAAGCCATACCATACAACTTTCAAGAATGCCTCAAAGACGTCCGCAATTTAGTCTAAACCTTTAAATACTCAACTTCTCGAGGAATAGAGAGGTGTGAAGGTGGCCCTAGACAAGCTAAAATTCTGGAAGAAGGATGAAGACCTTGACCTAGGAGGAGACCCATTCTCATCGGGCACACCTCCAATGTCCATGGACGGCCTCGGGCAACCAGACACGCTCGGCACGACACAGAACGATCCGTTCCAGGCATCTCTAGACAGAATAAATCAGGGTATGGGTGGTCAACCGTACTCGGAAAGCTTAGGATCCGCAAGTTTCGATCAACCATTCCAGGATCAACAGGAGCAATACCCTGGCCACGCACCCATACCAGGATCCGAACAGGTGCATGAGCCCGAGCCCGTTGGGAGAGACAAGGACACTGAGCTCATCCTAGCAAAACTCGACATGATTAAATCTGAACTAGACAGCCTCCATCAGCGTGTGAGAAAGATCGAGCAGGCCACCGAAAAAAAACAGTCTAGGTATTGGTGATTCTATGGCAGAGCTCAAAAGGACCCTGGGGTTCTGGCTCACGAGTGGCTTCGTTTTTCTCAATCTCGTAAACACAGGGATATTTTTCGGGGTACCGCTGGCTGTTTCCGTTGCGGGTATTGACAGCATCATAGCCTGGCTTATCTTGGCAATAGTCTCGGTATACGCAGGCATGTGTTTCGCCGAGCTTACCACTATGTATCCTCGAGCAGGTGGGGTATATGAGTTCGCGAAGCAGGCGTACGGTAGGCTAGTGAGCTTCGAGGTAGGTTGGACACTCTGGCTGATTAACAATATAGCCACGGCTCTTCTGGTTGTGGCCGCGATAGAGTATCTTCTGCCCGGAGATGCGCCATTTATCTTGTTAGGCTATTCTGTATCTGCCTTCTTATACAAGGTTACAGTGAGTTGTGGCATAATAATAGTGATGAACTATATCACGTTCCGTGGTGCCTCTGAGTCCGCGAAGCTTCTTCTTTTGATGTCTATCTTCACCTTCCTGCTTCTCATGGTCATTATCATACCTGGCAGCATGGAGATTCAGCTATCGCACTTCGGAGGGCTCACCTGGGAATGGCCAGTGATACTGATAGCTATGTTCCTGCTATCTGAGACTTTCTTCGGCTGGGAATCCATAAGTTTTATGGCAGAAGAGATAAAGGATCCTGCCAAGACGATTCCCAAGTCTTTAGTGTTCACTACTGGCTTCGTAGCTCTTGCAGCCCTATGCTTAGCATTCGTCACTATAGGTGTGCTGGGTATAGAGGCGCTAAAAGGTGTTGCGGGTCAGCGTCCTGTTCTTGCAGTGTTAGGTCAGCTGGGGTTCACAGAGGGCTTTATACTGATCGCAAACCTAGGAGTGGTTGTCACATTTCTCGGAAATGCATTCGGCAGCATAATAGGAAACCCTCGCTTGTTGATGGCCCTCTCCAGGGACAAGCTGTTCATTGAGCAGTTCTCTGAAATTCATCCTAGATTCGGGACGCCTCACAGGAGCGTACTGCTCCAGACCATAGTTGCGCTCGTCATAGTGGTTTCTGCTGCGGGAGCGTATCAGCTTTTACTCGAGCTTGTTGTGGCGCCAAGCATTCTGTTATATGCGCTCATCATCTTCCTCGTGCCATTGTTCAGGTGGACTAAAAAGGATGTACCTAGGCCTTTCAAGGCTCCCTTCGGGTCTTTCCTGCCTCTGTTGCTTGTGGGATTCTTCCTCACGCTATTCGGGGCATGGGTGTGGTTTCAATACCCTAACTCTATAGATCAGCTGCAGCTTTTGTTCGGATTTTTCCTATTCAGTCTCCCCATATATTTAGTGCTGACATACTTCTACGATCCTGACGCACTCATCAAGACAATCAACAGGTTCGCGATACTCAGCTGGTGGCTCGAAGGACTTCTGGTCCCGAAGCACGTAAGAAAACGAGTTATCGAGGTCCTTGAGGATGTTCAAGGGAAGCAAATTCTGGAGTTCGGCTCAGGTGTCGGTTCCATGACGATGCATCTCGCAGAGCACGTAGGTACCACAGGTGGTATTCTGGCGCTAGATCTGAGCAAGAACAACCTTAGGATATTGGAGAAACGAGTTCTAAAGAAAAGACACACTCATGTGAAGGCATTGCACGATCCTCATCTGATAAACAGAGTGCATCCCTCCGTAGGGAAAGTAGATATAATAGTGTCTGTAGGAAACCTATCGTATGTGCAGGATGTGAACAAGGTCCTCGCTGAGATGCATGATATACTTCCTGATCTGGGAAGGATATGTTTTGTCGAGTACATAGACTTCTTCTGGTTTATTCCTAACAATCCCAAATGGCTCTCCAGGCCCCTAGAGATAAAGGAGATATTCTCCAAGGCAGGGTTCAATGTGAACGTCGAGATTAAGCGTGGTCTCCTCTGGAAGTATGTCTATATCTACGGAATCAAGCACAAAGGAGGGGGGAGCTACATATAAATACTCGAAGTCATTGGAGAATCATATGAACCACCGTAAAAACGCTACTGTCCTGCTCACTTTGCTCGGCCTGACATTATGGGCTCTCTTTGGCATGGATCCTGTTGGTGAGACGGTAGGTGCTGTTGTCCCTTCGTGGAATCTCTCGAGTCAGGGCTTTCTCATGGGAGCTATCTTCTTGGGCTTTGTCTTTGCCTACTTGCTGATACTCCTGATACGCGAGGCGGCTGAGTAATTATCTTAGTAGTGGTAGGAACAGGTTCTCAGTGATCACTTCCTGTGATGTGGGCTCCTTGCTGACACCAAATAACCCTTCAAAGAATCCTTGGCTCTTCTCGAAGTACGCCGCAGAGACTTCCTCATCTATCTGTTCCGCGACCCATGCCTCAGCTTCGTCATAGCCGCCTAGTTCGTCTACAAGACCTGACTCGTATGCTTCTATACCTAGCATGAAGCTTCCGTCAGCGAGAGGCCTGACCTCTTCCACTGACATGTTCCTGTTGCTAGCGATCTCTTCTATAAAGAACTCATGAATCTTGTCAAGCTTGCCCTGTAGATAGATTCTGTCTGAAGTAGATATATCTCTGAAGGGATCTCCGACATCTTTTCTATCTCCCGCCACGAACCTTTCTCTGGTAACATTCCATTCCTGGATGAACTCGCTGAAACCAAGATAGCTCCCATACACTCCGATGCTGCTCGTTATGCTCATCCTATTAGCCACTATGTGATCTGTGCTAGAAGCGACCCAGTATCCGCCGGATGCACCAATCTCTCTAATCCATGCAACGACCGGCTTGTCTAGGGCCTTGATTGCCTGGCCTATCTCGTCGCTTGCAACAGCAGAACCTCCAGGAGAGTTGACCTCAATGATTACAGCCTTTATCCCATTGTCAAGCCTCGCTTTCTCCAGTAGGTCCACCACGTCAGAGCTGCCCGTGACTCCTTCCGAAAAGATGCCGCCTGCAGAGTCGCCCATTATAGGTCCTATGACTCTGATGATTGCAGTGTTCGCGCCGAACTCTTCAGCATCCGCGCCGAACATGGCTGCTACCATCGTTCCGACGATGAATAGCGCGAAGATGATGATTAGGCTGGTCCACAGCTTTTGCTTGAATGTTTTATCTTTCTTTTTTGCCATCAGAAAAGCACCTCTCTTTTGTGTAGAGTGCGGGTATGGGTGGCCTGCTCGAGCATGCTTCTCCTGGTGAGGAGAATGCTAACAGGCTCTACAATCCAGAGCACTATGATAGGAAATACAGGGAACAGAAACATGTTTCTGAGTAGGATGCGCCAGAGCTTTCCGTCTGACTGGACTTTTGTGGAGAGGATTATCATGCCAGGGGTCTGATCTAGTAGGAACTCAAACACCACAAAGTACACGTATACTGTCAGGAAAAGTATGGCCATTGCAGCTACTTCTGCGCTGGTGTATGTCATGCTAAAGAATCCTTGACTCTCCATCCTGCTTACTGCGGTCATGAACAGAGGGGTGTAAGGCGCGGTGATTATCAGGTCTATCAGGAGCAGGTCTAGAATGAATGCGCCAGCTCTCCTTAAGAAAGTGGCGTCCCTGTGGACCTTAGCGGTCCGTGGGTTGAGCAGCTTGAGATAGTCTGTCATGGTGGGACAATGACGACTGAGCTTTTAAGAGTTCTCCCAATAGCTTTATAAAAAACGTTCAAACCTGAATTGTTCTATGCCAAGGCGTTACAAGGACATGACTCCCGAGGAGCAGCGAGCGCACGATATCGCTCGCGTTCGTCTCCCTAGACATGGGGAAGTTCTTGGTGTTCTTGAGCAGAGGCATGGTGCTTCGCGCTGCTCTGTTCGCGGTCTGGACGGCAAGACTCGCATTTGTCGTATTCCTGGAAGGCTTAAGAGGTTCCTCTGGGTTCGTGAGGGAGATATAGTATTGGTACAGCCATGGGAGTTTGAGGGAGACAAGAAAGCAGACATAATTTTCAAGTATAAGCCTGTGCAGGTAAGAATCCTCCAGAGCAAGGGTCACTTGGACAAGTTGTCTGATGTTGAGGAGTTCTAGATACCTTTTTTACTAGGGGTATAATCCAGTCACTAAAATGTCCTTTATGTACAAGCTCTCGCAGTTATGCTTGAATCACCCATACATGCGCACAAGATATGATGTTGAGATATCTGGTGCTGAGAACGTTCCATCTACTGGCGGAGGAATAATTGCCGCCAACCATCGTAGTATGCAGGATCTTCCTCTCTTAACCATAGGAATAGATAGACAGATACACTACGTTGCAAAGCAAGAGCTCTATAAGCATTCAGGAGCCTTTGGAAGAATTTTTGAGTGGTATCTCAACGCTGTGGAGACCATTCCCTTAGATAAGAATAGTAAGAACATCTCTTCTCTCAAGAGTTGCATCAGTAGCTGTAGAGATTACTTGGATACGGGAAATCTTGTAGGTATCTTTCCTGAAGGAGAAAGAAATCAAGGGATTCGTATGTTTCCTTTCGAGAAACTTGTGGAAAAGCTATCAAAGCGATGTGATGTGCCAGTTATTCCCGTTGGCATCTGGGGTAGTGAACGTCAAGACTTTCGTTCTATGATGTATGTCTCCGTTGGAAAACCCCTGGACTGGAGAGAGGGTATGACCAAGAAACTGGAAAACACTATAGGTTGTTTAGTTGCGGAATTGCAGGTCCTAGATGATATCAGATCTTCCTGAGCGCCCATTCTGACTGTCGCCATTGCTCCAGAAGATAGACAATAATTCCTACGGCTATAGCAGAATCTGCTATGTTGAAAACAGGCCACCACCCCAGGTCTATGAAATCTACAACGTATCCTATGAGTGCCCTGTCTAGGAGGTTACCCCAAAGGCCGATCATGAATAGAGTGAAGCAGACCTTCTCGACGATGGTCTTAAACTCTGGCTCCCAGTAAAGCAGTGCCACAAACGCGAACATGGAGAACGCAATCATTAGTGCATTGCTACCTGGAAGCATACCCCAAATAGTGCCTGTGTTCTGAACGTGGGAGTACCATAGCCAGGATGTTATCTTGACTGAGCTCCCTGGAATGATTGCTGAGTGTATGATTTTCTTGGTGAACTGATCAATTGCTAGAATCAGTGCGAATATCAACAGGCCAAAAGGCCAGTATGGATAGATGGGCTTCTTGTGCCAAGCTAGGTGTGCGTGCGGATCTTTCTTTTTGCGGACAACTTTTCGCTTGACTTTCTTGCGAGATGCCTTCTTCTTTGCGGCCATACAGCTAACGGTACGGTGCTGGTTTAAAAAAACATCTTCCCACTGGGGAGAGAACACTACCTGCTGGCGTCTGCTTGGCGCTCAAGCTCAAGCTTCTTCGCCACTAGGGTGGATTGTGCGCTGTACTCATGTGCAGAGATAATCTCAGTAGCGAGTGTCTCGGCGGCAGATTTCTTTGCGTTAAACGCTTTCTGGTATGCGGATTGTGCGATGAGCCTGAGCACGTGGTCAATCCTCCTCTGCGGGGCCATCTCTACAGCCTTAGGGTAACGTGCTCCACCATACTCAATCGTGATAATCTCTTCTCGGGGCGCTCCGGCTTCGATGGCTTCGATGAGGACCTTTATAGGGTTCTTCTTGGTGCGCCGCTCGATAATAATGAATGCTTCTTCGACGGTTCTGTAGGCCTGGGCGGCCTTGCCTGTGTTGTGTCCGCTCGAGATGACGTGCTTCTTTCCTTTGTGGCCTGACACCATGAGCTTGTTGATAAGACGCTCAACGATGTTGATCTTGCTCTTGTGGAATTTTTGGCCTGCGTATCGTGCGCCTGTCTTTGGGACAAGTACGGGCTCTAGAGTGATATAGCGTCCAAGCCCTGGGTCTTGCACTTTGATGCCTTCTGTGCTCCAGCGGTTGTACAACTTGATTTCCGTCATGTGGTCTGGCGGATTTCCTGAGTGTTTATAAGGGTTTCGTCGAGTGAAAAGAGCTTATATTTCGTCGTTGATAACGATAAAGATGCCGAGACCAATAAGAATAACCGTGAAGATGAGTGTGGTGGGGGACCATCTTGGTTTTTGCCTCGGCATCAATGCTGCTCTGGCCCTATTGTTTAAATGTGATTTCCAAAATCTGAAGAAAGGCTTTATAAATCAAAGTGGTGTTCCGGAGGGCATGGCAGCGAAGAAATCCACCAAGAAAGCACCTAAAGATTCATCCAAGGACGAGCAGATAGGCTTCCACAAGGGAAGCTTGATGACACTCAGTAAGGAACGCGCAGAGCTCGCACGTATGCTCAGTATAGTAGAGCAGCTCATGCAGATGCACGGCGCGGCTCTGAACGAGCTGGGTGTGAAGCTGGATGATATTGAGGGTGCTCCTCAGAAGGAAGAGGTACAGCAGCCTAGGAAGAAGCCTCCTATAGAGGACCTTCTATAGTTTTTTAATCTGGATTAGGTTTCCGACGGAAGATGGTAAATGGAAATCCCCTCTGGGTGTTCGACGCAGAATTATCAATAACTAATTCTGTGCTGGAAGAGTACCATGCTCGCTTTCTGAGAGGTAAGGATTTAGAGTTGTCAAAAGACAGAACTGTGGCAGCGGCCAGAGAGTTCAGAAAAGAGAGAGCCCCCGCAGAGTTGATACACGGTGAGTTCGCGGAACAGATACTAGTCCCACTGATAACTGATGGAAAATACAGCCATGACTTCATCACAGTAGGGATATGTGACAAGGTTCTGGAGAACCCGTTCCTTGATAATCCTTACATATCTGAGAGGAATGAGATAGATTCTGAGGAACTCGCGATGTTTCTGACCGTTAGGAAGAGCGAGGACAACTTCCTGAGCCAGCACTATGAGCCAAAGTGCAAGATATGTACACTTCTGGAAGGAAGACCAAAACATCATAGGACAGTTAAGAGTTTTCACAGGTATATGCCGATGAGTCTGGCACCTCTCTTTGATGATCTTGAGAAAGTTAGAGAGAGTCTCTCCAATATCCAGGCCCAAAAACTACATCTGATGAGAAGCATAGGAGAGGATCAATGTATTGAGGATCAGTGGAAGACTATCCTGTCAAGGAAAAAAAGCCTTAACGAGAAGAAAGAAGAGTTGAAGAAGCAGATAGTCGACACTGCCGTGACTCTAGATAGGCCGTTTCATATGGTGTTAAAGCGCATAAAGGGAGACGAAAGCCTTGTGGACAAGTTTACTTACATATGTGTTTTTGATGCGCTGGATAATAAGAATGTGGATCTCACAGGTTACAAAACTAGAACCGTCGATGATCTGTTCGCTTTCTCGGTAATAGGCAACCTATACGGCGATGGCTGGGAAGGTACCATGGCACCTGGGAATCTCAAGCAGTTGAGTGAAGACACTAAAGACGGTGTGGATGAGCTGGAAGACATTTTTAGAGAAAGAGGGTTTCTGCAAGAGCCTTCGAAGGCTAGATTCTTCGAGAAATACAGAGGGTTTCACATGAAGCTAGTCTACAAGGGTCATTTCCTAGAAGGTCAGCTTATGACTTGGAGCGATATGGAGTTCAACAGCCAGACTCATCCCGCGTACAAAGAGGCTCAGAAAGGTATCGAAACACTCGGTGCTAGCTACGGGCTCCCTGTACAGTATTTGAAAGAGAAAATTGCAGATATTGTCGATCTGCGCCGCTAGTAAAGCGCGTGGACATAACGGCTTTTAGGAATATAATTTGTTACAGCTCCTTGCGAGACCTTGCCGCATCCTATGTAGTCTTTTTCGTGCCTGATTATGACAAAGCTACCTTCATCAGGAAGGTTGTCAAACTCTTCTGCTTCAAGTTTTTCACCTTGAATCCATCCCTGCATCTGCTTTTTTGAGATGTCTACAACATTCTTGGAGCAAGAATCTCCAATCATCTGGCTTCCCTCTATGGAGAGTCTGAGTTTTCCGTTGAAATATGCTGCAAAATACATGCCAAGAGTGTCGACTCTTACGCCATCTAGGGTTATCTCATCTATTTTTTTCGTGATGAGCGATATCTTCTGTTTCTTTTCTTTGAGGAGCATTCCGTAATCGAGATCTCCTGAGAAACCATACTGTGCTTCGAGATCTTGGCGCACTCTCTTTCGTTCTTTGCTGTTGAGGACTTTCATCATATCCCCCAGAGAGGATTATGTTCTCTCATGATGTTTGCTATCTCTTTGAGAGCTGATTTCTCGTCGCCTCTGAGGAACTCAGCCAATTCTTTGAGCCTTCTGAACTCTTCTTCGGAAAGAAATGTGTATAGAACATCACTTTCGTGAATTTGCCTTCCCGCAGTAACTCCTGGTAAGCTGGCCGCTAATTGTTCTCCGAACTTAGCCTCCTGAGCAGATTCCTTGTTTTTCTGCATACTCTTAACTTCAGTGAGCTTCTTTCCAGTTCTATCCATTAATGGTGCTCCAACTTTGAGAGTTCCTTGAACAATTTCTATGCCTGCAACGCAGGGGTTACACTGTCTGAAGATGCAACCGTCCAGAAGCTCTATCTTTGCAGGCTTGACGAGATCTTCTAGTTGTTTGGCTTCCTCTTCTTGTCTCTTCTGGGTCTGCCAGGCTTCAAGGTCGTCGATTAGCCTATAGATTATGTCTGACGTGAATATCTGAACGTGTTCGGTGCTCTTCTCTTCAGGTATGTTGAAGCCGAGAATGACTGCTTTCAGAGGGTCCTGTTCCTTGTTGGATTCTGCGTCCATGATGTCCTTCTTGGTGATTTTTCCCACTGAGGCTTTCCTGATGCCTATATCCTTCTCTCTTAGGAGAACACCGAGGGCTTCCAGACTGCCTATGGTATCTGCTTTGATGATTATCCCTTCTTCATCTGTGTGTAGGAGACTATCTTCTATCTCTGTTCTGAGCTCATTGACAATCCTAGGCAGGTCCTCTTCTGAAGGAACCACCTTGAGCGGCATCCCTGCCACGACTTTATCCAGTTCTGGAGCAGCTATCTTCAGACCTGTCGCGGCGGTGGCCTCCTTGAGATTTTTGTACTTGGATTTCTTGTCGCGCATCTCTTGCAAGGGGTTTGGTTCGAGGATTGCGCG
>JAAOYH010000041.1 GCA_018221245.1 Candidatus Woesearchaeota archaeon | reverse complement strand
CAGTGTAACGATGGAATTGACAATGATGGTGATGGGCTAATAGACTATCCTGCCGATCCGCACTGCAAGAGCCTTAATGATAATTCAGAGAAGAAGAAATGGTATGCCTTCTGGAAGAAGAAATACCCTATGGGAAAGCCAGGAATAGTAGAAACACCTATAGCAAGTGTTCCAGCCTCGGATGCAATCACAAAAGAGCCTCCAGAGCAACCAATTGTTATCTCAGAAAATGATGATTCAATTATTGATGATAAAGGCAGTCTAAAGGTTTACATGAGGGCAAGTAAGGGGACAGATAATATCAAGTTTGTACCAACAGATTCTCAATACGCAAACCTGAACAAAAGCTTTGATACATCAGCGACAAAGGTTGGTGTTCTTGTAGAAAAACCTCATTTCCTAGCTGAAGGAAGTGTAAAGTTCACAAACGGCAGGGAAAGTCTTTACGATCGATATGGCTTCCTTGGAGAAGGAGAAAGTGTCCTTGGAGCTGCGGGAGAGATTACGTATAGGCCGTGGGGTCCGTTTGCGGCAAGTGTTGGTCTTCAATACATTAACCAGACCCTTTATTCACAGTTCGGCATCACAAGATTCAACAAGCATAGCCAGACAGCCATGATGTTTGATCCTTGTGTCGGAATAGGAACAGCTTTCCACAAACCGACATACTTCTTATTACAAGGATGCGCAACTATGCAGAGCAATCACGATGTAATGCCTGGATATGCGGGTTCTGATTATGAATTCACTCCTAATGCCAAACTCAAATTCAGGATTGGAAATAACAGGTTCGGACTCTTAGGAGACCTACGATACGGTCCCGAAGATAGAACTGTGTGGACAAACAACGACCTTTACCTTGCAAGAGACTCAAGTTTCATGAATGGATCTCTTCTATTAGACGCAAGGATAGGTAAGAATTGGGGGATTCAAGCAGGTGGTCAGTTCTCAAACGTGGATTCGACCTTTGAACTAGGTCCAAACCTAGACCCTGATCTCTACAAGGATTTTGCAGGAGATGGCTCACACACAACCGCAGAAGCTGTCGCAGGCGTTTACTTCAAATTCAAGTAATTATATATAGAACAAACTGGGAGAACTATCATGCGAATCCTCACGACACTGGTGCTGGCGATACTTATCCTAGCACTGCCCGTGCAAGCGATAATCTACGCGGACGACCCAGGATTCAGGGGATGCGTCATCAAATGGTCTAACGAACCTGGCCAATTCGATGATATCGATTGCGATCGTGTTCCTGATGTTTTTGATAACTGTCCTCTTACACCGAACCCTGCACAGGTGGACGTGGATGAGAATGGTATTGGTGATTATTGCGACCTGATAATCGACGCTATAAGAGTAGAACCAGAGAGTCCTATGCAAGGCCGCTCAATGGTCGTTTCGATGTGGTTGCTGAACAACAGGCCTTATCCTATGAGGAATGTCATAGCGAAAGTAGAGGTCCCTCACCTAGGAATAGCAGGCGTAGAAGAGGTATACGAGATTAAGCCTGGAGAACGAAGGAAGGAAGAGGTTGTCCTAAGAGTTCCTGAGTGTGCGCCCACTCGTTTTGTGGATGTGGTTGCTATAGTTGAGTATCCGTTCGCACCTGGTCAAGCAGAGATATTCAGCCAAAACGTAAAAGTTCCTATAGTTAGTTCAGGTTTATGCTCACAGGAGCCAGGAATAGACAAAACTATTGTAGATATCTTGGAGATTCAAGACGTTGATCCGGTTACGGGTGCTACCTATCCGTTCAGTATAACTAATGCTGAACGCGAAAGCAAGGCATACATCCTGTCAGTGTCAGGCATGGAGAACTGGGGATGGGTAGAGATGCTTCCTGGCAGCGTAATCATACTAGGGCCTGGAGAGTCAAAAGAAGGAGAAATCCGTGTGTGGGCATTCCCCGGACAGCCCGAGGCATCCTACAGCTTCACTTTCACAGTTAATGCTAGGAACGATATCAAGCAAGTAGTGCTTCTTGCTGATGTAGAGGAGTCTCCGCAGAACTATCAAGTGACTTCAGGTGGCCAGATAATGTTCGGATTGCTAATTTTCCTGGTAATACTGTTGTTCTTGTCTCTGGTGCTGATGTTCTTGAACAAATCTCACAAGCGGAAGATAAAGAAGCGGCGCTAGTTCCACTGGCACTTCTCATAAAGCGCATCCATGACTTTCTTGACGTGAGGGTTCTCTCCGTTCCTGTCTGAATAGAGCTTCAAGGCAGGGAATGTGCTTTCCCAAGGACTTTCTAGTCGCTTGCAGGGGCCTCTAAGTTCCACCAATGCCATGTCAACAATTAGAGGATATATTTGGTCTTCGTACTCCCTAAGGTTTATGGGTTGTAGAGGTTTGGCCTTGACTATTATAGTGTCTTCTGTGTCCTCTTCTTCTAGCGAAGGCCCGTTAGCTATCATATCCAAAGGATCTGAGTACCTATGGTATGACTTGAGATGCCTCTCTTGTATGTCAGCAAAGATGTAATCGTATGTGTTCTGGATTATCTCTCTACGATCGTTGTTGAAATCTCTTCCAAGCCTATCAGCAATCTCACGGGCCGCAAATATCTTTTTCTCAATATTTATCGCGTGCGCTGCGTGAGGTGGAGTTGGCTCGAATCTCTCTATCAGAGTCTCGTAGTATTGTTCCAGGTATGACGGGTCATTCATCTCTATGACGTTTGCCATTAGCAATGGCCTGTCGAAAGACTTGTGGTTTGTTGGGTCTTCTCTCCAACTGTTGAACATTTCTTCTGAAATCCATGCGAAGACATCATTATCTTTAAGGTAGGGTTTAATGTACTTCCAAGACTCTTCTATAGTCTTGAAAACGTGCTGTGTGTCTGGATTGTTCTCTTGGAACTCCGCCGCGAGGTTCTGGACCACCAGTTGAGCTATCCTACTCTTTATCGGAGTTGTAGTTTTTCCTGTGACGCTCTCGAGTTCATCAAGAAAACCATAATACTTCTCGAAATTCCCGAATGGGATATATGTTGCTGCAACCTCATACATGCTGTTGCTGGAGAGTGTCGTGAGTTCTTCTAGGTCTGCGGAGATATCTTTATCGTTCACGTCCCCATAGAATTTCAGAATCTGCAAAGCGTTGCGGAATTCATTATCTGATAATTTGAATCGCCATCTTGGACTCTGCCACTTCTCGTACAGTAGAATGCTAGCATCTTTTTCAAGGATAGCGAACTCGACAGGAATATCGTATTCCTGGTTTGCTGTCTCTAAGAATCCTAGTTGATATTCAAACTTGATTTTTCCTTCCTTTGCAATATCAAGAAATGTTTTTTTGGATAGCTCTACAGCATCTTCTATGCAGGGCTGCACTTTCTCAGGATAAGTCTCTTCTAAGATATTTTTATAGGTCCAGAACATGTTGAAGTTGTTTACAGGTACATGAGCGAGTGCCCTCTCGCAAGCGAAATCTGCAAGGTCTGATTTGTATTGTTCGAAGCTTTTATCTTCGTACAAGATAGCTAGCTGATAACTCTCCTCGACAAGATACTCCCTGTCATCTTCACTTCCTACTGTGTCGAACGTGAACGATCTGAAATATCCTTTCAAATCTAGTAAGGGTGCAACAAATGAGTTAGTCAGGTCCTTCACAAGATCAGTGTACGAGGTTGCAAAGTTTTTCTGTTCTCCGAGCATAAGGTCCTCTTCCTTCATGTCCCAGATGCCCTTGACCTGTCTGTATAGCCACTCTCTTTGCCCCTTGATAGGATCTGGTGGATCTACAGCTTGTTCAGGCAGGTTTAGTTCGCTCGGGGCAGCAGTCACAAAGAATTTAGGCGCTTTTTGAATCTCTACTGGCTCTCCACTGCAGGCCAGCATGCTCAAGAGCCCTAAACCCGCAACAAACCGTCTCATGTGTATAGAGCATTTCAAAACGAATTATAAGATGTGCGACAGATTTCTTTTGTAGAACCATCTATTTGTCCTATTTTTCTTATAGAGTGTTATATAGTGTCTGAAATTCCCATGTGAAATGAACAGAATGATTGCAGGATGCCTTCTAGCAGCTCTTTCAGTTGTGCCGGTTCAAGCAAAAAGCGCAGATTCTTTAGATATGATTGTTCAAGAGCAGGGCGATCTGAAGCCAATGTATCTGAAACAATACGATTCACTCATCCAGAAAGGAGTTCCTCCAGAGCACGCGGCAAGAATTCATAAATATCATATTTTTGAGATTGTACGAGGCTTTGAATCTGGGTTGTATCCTGATGAGTTCCTGGATCGCTTGGGAGGAGATCAGGTTCGTTATAATCTTCGAGCTGCACGACGAGATAATGATTTCAAGAAAGGTCCTGAATACGCGAGAAAAGTGCTAAGAAAACGTCTAGAAAAAAGAGAACATGCTCATAGGAACGGGACAGACTACAAAGAAGGAATAGATATCATTGACACGATCGAAAGCAGAGACATGCTATACTTACTGAAACGTTATGATAAGTTTTTTGCGGGGAAGAAAGGATTGCGTCTTTTCAGACAGCTCTTCGATGGCTCTAATAAAGAGTGCGGAGCGATAATTCTTGATGGAAAGAGAATACAGCCTTTCAAGATAGATAATACTGCGGAAGAGCAGGGGAAAGACCCATCAAACAACTATAAGGTGCCGACAATAGAGGGTTACATGGAGATGTTAGGAGACGTCCACACTCACCCCGCAGAAGGAGGGGTACTGCCTGGCCCAAGCGGATACTCAAAGGCATACGAAGAGTATGAGTACAAACATGAGGAGAATAGTGATTTGGCATCTTTTCGATATTATGGCCAGGATAATCCATTCCGCATAGATGTGATGATAACTGAGCTTGAAAAAGGGAAGTACAACGTTGACGCTTACTTCTTCGACTCAAAGGTGTCAGAAGGAGAGATAATCTCGGAAAAGGATGCAACTGTCCTTGACCTTGGTGTGTTCACCGACCCAAACCTTTTTAAATAAACTAGGAATCTCGTCAATCACGTCCGAGTGGAAAGCGTTGAGGACGAGAAAGTTTCTCAGCGCGCTCGAATGAACAAAATGGCACAAAGATACATTATCAGGGTTGCGAACACAGACCTAGATGGCAAGAAGCCCATAGGTCATGCACTCACGAAAATTAAGGGTGTGAGCATCATGCTCTCTAATGCTCTCTGCAAGGTTGGAGGCATCGATTCTACCAGAAAAGCAGGTGATCTTTCCGAAGCAGAGGAGAAGCAGCTGAACGTAATTGTCAGAGACCCCAAGAAGGCAGGAATCCCAGAATGGATGATGAATCGCAGGAAGGATCCTGAGACTGGTGAAAATATGCACCTAATAGGACCTGATGTCAAGTTCGTTTCTGATAACGATGTCAAGAAAGAACGAAAGTTAAAATCATACAGAGGAATGCGGCACGCTATGGGCCTTCCAGTAAGAGGCCAGCGCACGAAGAGCAACTTCAGACGCAACAAGACCCGCGGTTCCAGCAGACTCAAAGCTTTGAGGCGTAAATAATGGGCGACACTAAGAAACTCCGGAAGAAGTACACAACCCCTATGCACCCGTGGAACGCCACGCGCATCAGGCTAGAGAAGGACATCATGCGAAAGTATGGTGTTGGTAACAAGAAGGAGATTTGGAAGATGGAGTCCGTTCTTAAGCGCTTCAAGGACCAGGCAAAGCGACTTCTCACTCGTACGGACGAGCAAGCAAACAGGGAGAGGAAGCAGTTGCAGGAGAGGATGGTCAGACTCGGCTTAGTCAAGTCTGGCTCGTCTGTTGACGATATCTTGGGACTACAGTTGAGAGATGTCATGGATCGACGCTTGCAGACTGTCGTTCTCAGGAATAGGCTTGCTCGCAGTATCAAGCACGCTCGTCAGCTCATCACGCACGAACACGTTCTGGTGGGTGGAAAGAAGGTCACTAGTCCTAGTTATATGGTTCTTGCTTCGGAGGAAGGCTCAGTGAGCTTCGCTTCTGACAGCCCATTCACACGTCCAGATCATCCAGAGGCATTCTCTGAAGAGCTCGCGCGCATGTTCGCGCAGAAGATCCGTAAGGAGAAGGGCGAAGAAGCAGAGGGCATTGTAGTATTTGATGAGTCCGAGCTGATGGACCCTGAAGATGCCAAGTCTGAATCTACTGCTGAAGCAAGTCTTCAAAATCTGGCTGTCGAAGATAAGACTGAGGATAAACCAAAGAAAAAGCCTGCAAAGAAAGAGGCTCCTAAGAAAGAATCTAAGCCCAAAGAAAAGAAGACGGACGAGAAAAAGCCTGAAGAGAAGAAAGCTCCGAAGGAAAAACCTGTCAAGAAGAAGGCTGAAGAGAAGCCTAAGAAGGAGTGAGATAGATGCCACCTAAGAAAACAGAACACGCGACAGAGGAAGCAAGTACATCCAAGCTGGCATCCGCCGCAGAGGCACCCGCTCCTGAGAAAAAGCAAGTAAGGCCTAAGATACCTGACATGCGCTGGGCGGTACTTCATATCTACAGTTCCTACAATAACACAATCCTACACGTCACGGACGTCACCGGCAGCGAGACAATAGGTCTTGTATCTGGTGGGCAGATGGTCAAGTCAGACAGGCTCGAGTCATCCCCAACCACAGCAATGAATGCTGCAGGGAAGCTCGCAGAGATCTGTCACGACAAAGGTATCCGCGGTCTACACATCAAGGTCCGTGCTCCGGGAGGCCATAATGGTCCCAACAATCCAGGTCCTGGCGCTCAAGCAGCCATCAGGAGCCTCTCTAGGAGAGGTATCAGGATAGGTCTGATTGAAGACATAACTCCACAGCCACACGGCGGCTGCAGGAAGAAAGGCGGACGAAGAGGGAGGAGAGTATGAAACTAGTGAAAGGCAAATCAAAGGGTAATCTGCTCGAGTTTGACATCATGAAGTCAGACGCATGGTATGTCAACACTCTCAGGAGACTTATGCTAGGAGAGACCTCAGTCATGGCCATCGAACTGGTTGAACTGGTTAAGAACGACTCGGCACTGTACGATGAGATTATTGCTCACAGGCTAGGCCTCATTCCTTTATCTACTGACTTGAAAGGCTACGTCCTCCCTACGGACGAAGAAATCCAGAGCGGAGAATACCTAGCGCAAAGCAGCTGCAAGATGACACTTAAGATGAAGGGACCTTGCATAGTCTATGCTAAAGATATCAAGTCTAAAGATCCTAAGATTAAGCCGGTTTACCCGGACACACCAATAGTAAAGCTCATTGAAGGACAAGAGCTCGAGCTCATCGCTACAGCTGTGATGGGCCTGGGCAAAACGCACACCAAATGGAGTCCAGGACATATCTTTTTCCGAAGAAAAGGAGCAGATGAGGACCCTAAGAAGGACGTGCAAGCAAAGGAGGGACCGCAGGATTTCCTATTCCACATAGAGTCCTGGGGTCAGCTGAAACCTAAAGAGATCGCCACTACAGCAATAGGGTCATTCGACAAGCAACTGAAAGAGTTTCAGACTCTCATCAAGTGATAATCATGACGCGGGAGTGCCGGAGTGGTCAAACGGGCCAGGATGAGGTCCTGGTGGCGCATGCCTACGCAGGTTCGAACCCTGTCTCCCGCATCAGAGGAATACAATGAAGAACCCACAGACCCAAGCGCTCCTCCAGGAGCTGAAGAAGACATCCATCAAGGGAGATGTCAATCTCTGGAAGCGTATTGCAAAGGACTTGGACAAGCCATCGAGGCAGCGACGTATCGTGAATCTGTTCCAGATTGACAAGTACTCGAAGGATGGCGAGACTGTAATCGTCCCAGGTAAGGTCCTAGCAGAGGGAGATCTCACTAAGAATATAACTGTGGCAGCATTCAGTTTTTCTGATGAAGCTCGTCGTAAGATAGACTCGAAGGGCAAGACAATCACAATCGCAGAGCTCATGGAGAGCAATCCAAAAGCGCAGAAGGTGAGAATCCTTGGCTGAAAACATGCTAGTCATTGATGCTACTGATCTCTTGGTAGGTAGGATGGCCACTCAAGTTGCGCGTGCAGCACTGCATGGCAAGGAAGTAAGAATCATAAACTGTGATAAGGCTGTCGTGAGCGGTCATAAGCAAGCAATCGTATCATCCTGGAAAACCAAGTACGCCAGAGGAGTGCCCAAAAAGGGACCTTTCTACAGAAGGCAGCCAGACAGGCTAGTCAGGAGAATGATCAGAGGCATGCTCCCGTACAAAACACCTCGAGGCAGAGATGCGTTCAAGCGCGTGCTCACGTACATAGGCGCACCTGAGGAATTCAAGAACGCTCAGACTATCAAAGGGGCTCATTTGGATAAGTTACCTAACATAAGGTACTTGACTATGGGCCAAATATGCAAGGAATTAGGAGGAGACTGGCATGGCAACTAAGAAGAAGCCCAAGGATATGAAGAACCACGCGTCAGGCAAGCGCAAGCGTGCTATAGCGAGGGTCACACTCCAGCCAGGCTCCGGCAAAGTCATAATCAATGATAAAGGGCTGGCTCATTACGGGAACGGACTTTCCAGAGCGCGCATCCAAGAGCCTATCATTCTAGGTGGCCAAACAGCTAAGAAGTTTGATTTCATGGTTCGTGCTATCGGCGGCGGGGCATCTGGACAAGCAGACGCTATCAGACTGGCGATAGGTCGTGCTTTGGCTCAGCAGGATCCTAAGCTCAAGTCAACTCTTATGGACTATGATAGGTTGCTATTGGTTGCAGACGTGAGACGCAAGGAAGCAAGCAAGCCGAACAGCCACGGAAAGGCAAGATCTAAAAGGCAAAAAAGCTATCGCTGATTTGTCGTTTTGCTCCACTGGTCATGGAGGCATAAAGTTTTTATTACATTTATCGTCGACAATTT
>JAAOYH010000007.1 GCA_018221245.1 Candidatus Woesearchaeota archaeon | reverse complement strand
GTCTCAGCCATATCTCTAGGTTCATCCCTTTCTTCAGATGATGTGCTAGCCTTACTCTATCTTTGTGACCATCCCAGTTCACGTCCATCTCGAAGTCATAGAATACGTTGTGGGGCTTGTCGAGTTTTGGGCAGTTACGAGGGTTTGTGAGTGGCATGTTTATGTTGTTCTGGTATGATAGACTTCCTGCCATTGCTACCGAGAACATGGCTGCCGTCGCTAAAGCTGCTCTAGCTGAGCCAATCACATCTTTGAATCTTCCCACGTTAGAGTGCAGAAAACTCTTTTTTTAACGATGCCGGTCAATAACGGTCAGAATGTGCTAGGAAGCCTTGTCGTGTGCTTTCTGCACCTGAGTGAAGACTTTCTTCAAGCTGTCGTCAAGCGCTATGTAGATGTTATGGGCAGATGCCTTGCTAGTATAATCCTTTTTGTCGATCACGCAAGCGGTATGAATCTCTACAGGTCCCTTTCCTGGCTCTTTCAGGACGACTTTGAGCTGGTCGACAGCATGAGTCATGTCAGACATCTTGCGAGCGTATTGGCCCACCATCTTCTTCACGACTATAAGCTCAGTGAAATCTCTCTCAGAGAAACCGTCCAGTATGATATTTCCCCCTAATTCCATCGGCACTGCGTCACCCGTGTGGGTGCCCTCACTATAGAATCGTAATAGATACTGAAGTATATAAATTTTGTCCGAAAACTGGCAGAACAACTATTTCTTAGGGGTTGAAGGTTGCTTTACCTTCTGCGTTTTAGGCTTGTCTTTTACGGGCTCCTTATCGGGCTTTTCCTCTTCAGGAGCATCCTCTTCCGAGGTTGTGTCTTTCTTCCCTACGGCTGCCTGGAGCTTCTCCTTTAGACCCTGCGGTGCTTCCTTGAGCTCCTTGGGCTTAGCAACATCCTTATACTTCTTGCCGAACAGTTCTGCCTGGACGATGCCATCCTTGGTCTTGCTGACTGTGACCTTCACTCGTGGAGGAGGGCTCTTGATGCCATCTTGCCAGATGAACTCGTTAAGGTGTTGTCCGATTCTAACATCTTCAGTCTTCATGTGTCTGACGAGGAACGCTCTCAGCGTAGTGACAGCCTTCTTGGCCCTCTTATAGCGAGGGGTGTTCATGAACCCCTTCCTCAGGGGTATTGTGTAGGTTCGCTCGTCTGCCATAGTATCACAGCTTGCTCTTTGTGCGTCTCCATGATCTCTTGACGCTGGTGAATCGTGATGGGTGGACTCGTCTGCCCTTGCCGAACTTCTTCATGACGGTCCAGAACGGGGCCCACTTTGTCTGCTTTCCGCGCTTGATCAGACGGCGCTTCTTGCTAGGGTGAAGACTCCTGCTCATTTCTTTGCCTCCTTCTTGGGCTTTTCAGCCTCTTTGGGCTTCTCAGGAGCGGGTTCCTTGGGTTTCTCCTTAGGTGGTTCTGCCTTCTTAGGTTTAGGAACCTCTTTCTTAGGTGCTGGCGTGTCAGGCATCTTCCTGCATCGCTTTATTGCGCCCTTGAGGAACGCGTTACCCTGCTTGGTAAGAATCCTGCCCTTGTGGCCTGCGTGCTCTTGCTGGTGGATAAGGCCTGATTTCTCCAGTTGCTGGAGACATTTTCTGATTATGTTTGTGCCTGCCTCTCTAAATGCGTCAGGCTTCACGCCGCGGTTCTTTCTTCCGCCGAACCTGACTGCTAGCTTGCCTGTGCCTATAGGGCCTTTGATGGCTACTGCGCGGAGCACTGCTGCTGCACGGTGGTACCACCAGTCTTGTTCTTGTGGTACGCGCATGTTGTGGTTGCCAGAACGTACGAATGGTGCCCAGTCAGGAGACTGTATAAGTTTCCTTTCGCGCAACTCGCGCGCTAGCTCCCTGTTGAGCTTGAGAGGGTCTACGTCGAATATCATGGGTTTTCCTCGTGGATGGATCGCCGCTTTCGCGGATCCTTACCTTGCGAGAAACCCAGTTCGTTTAAAAAGGTTATGGTCAGATGAGTTTCAACTCTTTCCGTGCGTCGTACAGGAATTCCCGCTCCTCTTTTTCGAGCATGCTCTGGAATTTTGAGAGTAGGTCTGGATGGTATTCTAGGAAAGAGACTGCTTTGTGAAGCTCCTTCAGCGTATGGACTTGCCTGTCTTCGAGCTCTTGGAGCTGCAGTAGCCCTTTCTTGTGAGCTTCTCTAGATAGACTCTCTATCATCTCCTTCAAACGCTCAATCGCGTTCTCCGCAGATTTGAGCTGTTCAAGACCCTTAGGGTCGTTCCTGGTGTTGAAATATGACATGGAAGATTTCAAGAGGTCTCTTATCTTCTCGAATAGTCTCTTTGAAAGCTTAAGTTTTCTCTTGTATATGTCGTCGCTCATTCTTCCCTCCCTAATAGGTCTGCGGCTGAAGCGCCAAAGACTGCTAATATGCTTATCGTGCTAACCATCTTGAATACCTCTTCCCAGGGTGTGCTGCTGGTGATGAACCCAAATATGGCCAGGACAACAAGTACTACTACGATGCTTGTGATATAGATTACACTCACCCTGATTGGGATGAACTTCAGCGCAGTCTTGTCGATGCGCCTGAAGCCTGCGAAGTACATGAAGAGTATTGCCAGTATCAGAGATGCAACATACAGGATACTTGCTCTTGTGAGGCTTATGTCGTGCGCTATTTTTGTGCCGTAGATGAACGCGAAATGTCCTATGGTACCGAACACAGCCCCTATGAGTGCTTTGGTGAAATCCCTGCCTGTGATTTTTCCTAGGGGGGTCCCTTTTACCTGCTCATCGATATCCTTCTCTAGTTCCTCTAGCTTCTGGAGCTCGTCCAGCTGTGCTTCCTCATCATGGAGGACTTCCTCCTCGTCGTGCTCGACCTTGAGCTGCTCCATTTGAAGCTCTGCTACTGCATCCTTGAGCTCTTCCTGGTTCTCGATGACCTCGTCGAGCTTCTCATCAGTCTTGGTTCGCTTCTTCTTAGGCATACCTACTCACGGCATACTGTCGTATATAAGAATTTCGAGACTTATTCCTTCTTCTCTACAGGTGGCGCTTCGTCTGCAGCACCTGCCTGCTTCTTCGGAGCAAGCTTCTCAATCAGGTCGTCGGGGATACCTGCAGCTTCAAGATCTGCACGGGTAGCATTCGTGTCTTTGTCGGATGCCTTGGCTGCATCGAGGATTGTCTGGGCTTTGTCCATGACTTCTGCGTGCTTCTTCTCTAGTTCTGCCTGCATCGCCTTTCTCTCTTCGTCGAGCTTCTTCTTTTCCTCTGCGGTGAGCTCTGTCTTGCCGGACTCAATCTCTTTGTCCCATCTGCCTTTTTCGACGAGCTTGAGAGCCTCTTTTGCGGAGGTACCACCTACATTGACGCCCATGCTGACGCACGTGCCGATAATCTCTTTGACGCGATCCTTAGGCGTCTTGCCTAGAATGTCGTCCTCTTTCATCTGGCTGACCTTGATAATCTGCTCAATGGCTAAATCTGCCACTGCTTCTGTGCCTGCCCTGCCTGATCCCTTGTCAACGCCTGCCTCCTTCTTGAGGAGTGCAGATGCGGGAGGGGTCCCTACAGATATTGTGAATTCCTTACTGTCAGAATCGACTTCTACCTTAACAGGCACTTGCATACCTTTGAAGTTTCCAGTCTTTTTGTTAATCTCTTGAATAACATCACCGATGTTCACGCCGAGCGGGCCTAGGGCAGGACCTAATGGAGGTGCCGCGCTTGCCTTTCCGCCCTCGACGAGGGCCTCGACGGATTCGATTGCCATGTTTCTTGGAGACTCCTATGTTGTTTTTAAAAGTGCTGGTTAGAAAAAAGGACTATTCCTCCCTTCTAATGACTTTCACGTCATCAATCTTCAGAGTGATTGGAATAGGCACTGCTGCCTCTAGCAGTTCAACAACAACCTCGTCCTTGGCCTTGTCCACGCGCGTGATCTTTGCGTTCTCGCGTTTGAACGGACCGGAGATTATCTCGACGATGTCGTTCTTCTGGATGTTGACATCCTTCTTGACCTGCTCGAGCATGTGCTCAATCTCTGCGTAATCTACCTCGTTAGGAAGTAGTCCCTTTGCGTAAGGCACTCCTTGTGCTGCCTGTTCTGCAGAGATTCTATCAGCTGCCTCTACGAATATGTATCCGCGCATGCCGTGCGGTGATATTACTGAATATACTGGAAGCTTCTTCCTGGCTGCGTGACTACCCACGAAAGCGAGGACCTGGTCCTCCCTGTTAGCGGTCGTTCTTAGCGCGAAGATATGAGACTTCATCTCTTCTTTTGCTTCTGCAGGTTTCTCTTCTTCTGCAGGCTCTTCCTCAGCCTCGTCTTCGTGGAGAACTGTGGTGCCCTTTATATCTACAGGAGCATCTTTCTCTTCTGGCGTGGATGTTAGAAGCTCTTTGTCCTCATCAGAGATGCCTTCTGCTTCCGGTTGATCTTGTTTGGTTTCTTCTTCAGTCATACTTCACCTACTGTAATGGTGGGAGGAGCATCTCCCTAATCATGAAAAGGATAAATCCCATCAGGCCGATGGCTGCTATGCCTAGTCCTGAAACTTTTACGAGCATCTTGTACTCTTGCCTGTCAGGCTTCTTGGTGATCTTCAACACGCGAACGCACTGGATCACGAACCGTTTGGCCTTAATCTTTAACGAAACGTTTTCTTGGAATGCCATGGTATCACACGAAATCTATGCCGAGTTCATCCTCGATCTGTTTGCTCTTCTGGCTTTCGCCGAGCTCTTCTGTACTTTTGCCTATTATTTGCTTGCTCTTCACACCTGTCACTATGAGCATGGCCCTTATCGTGCCTTCGAGGTCGTCAGATATCTGGGCCCCCCAGATTATCCTAGCGTCCTCGTCCAGCTTGACGCTGATGGTCTCTACGACCATTCGAGCCTCTTCGAGTGTCATGTCAGGTCCGCCCGCGACATTGATGAGCGCGCCTCCTGCGCCGCTGATGTCCACGTCAAGGAGAGGGTTGCTGATGGCTTTCTCCACAGCCTCTACTGATCTGTTGTCGGAGTCTGACTCGCCTACTCCTATAAGTGCGACGCCGCCGTTGCCCATGACTGTTCTGATGTCTGCAAAGTCGAGGTTCACGAGTCCGGTCTTGGTGACCAGCTCCGCAATGCCTTTAACGCTGTTTGTCAGAATCTCGTCGGCCACCTTGAACGATGTGTGCATCGGCAGGTCCGGAGCGATCTCCAGCAGCTTGTCGTTAGGGATTACTATGAGGGTGTCAACGTTGTGCTCGAGCTGTTGCAGGCCGTGCACTGCGTTCTCGTAACGCCTGTTGCCCTCCATTGTGAATGGGATTGTGACGACTCCTATGACGAGCGCGCCGAGCTTCTTGCCTACTTCTGCAACAACTGGTGCAGAGCCTGTTCCTGTGCCTCCGCCTAGCCCGCACGTGATGAAGACCATGTCTGCTCCTTGGAGTGCCTGTTTAATCTCATGCTCTGATTCTCTTGCGGAATCTTCTCCTATCTTGGGGATTGCGCCTGCGCCTAGTCCACGAGTCAGCTCTTTGCCGATGAGAATTTTAGTGTCAGCAGTAGTGTATAGCAGGTCTTGTGCGTCTGTGTTGATAGCGACGGTCTGGGCACCTTGAATTCCAACCTCTGAGATCCTGTTGATCGTGTTGTTTCCGCCGCCGCCGCAGCCTACGACCTTGATCTTTGCCTTCTGCTGGCTGATAAGGGCTTCGAGCTCCGCATCCATGGCATTGGCTTGTCTTCTAATAGGTTCCTGGCTGACCTCATCCTTTGCCGTCTCTTTTGCTTGGTTGATTATGCTGTCCATTTGGCTATCTCATAGGTTTCTACTTCTTATTCTTTTGCTCTCCCGCTTCGTAATGGACTGTCTCGATGCTTGTGAGCCGCGTGATGTGCTCTGTTAGCCTGTCGAGGTACGGTTTAGGGAGGATATCTTTGAATTTGATTGTGGCCTCTTTATTATTTACGGAGAGGTTCTTTCTTGGGATGCCGAGCATGTCGAGAATCGCGCCTATCTCATCCTTTGCGTCCGTGACTTGCTCTATGATTTTGAGTTCGTACGTGACCTCTTGGCTCGCTATAGGGTGGTTGAAGTCCACTGTAGTACGTCCACCGCCTGTCATCCTGACTATGCCGTACTTGCCGTCTATGTTCAGCTCCATCCCTGTTTGGGGCCTGATGCCTTGCTTAACGAGCTGGGGAGTAGGTATGACTTGAAGGAGCTTAGGGTCCTTCTTACCGAACGCGTCCTCAGGCTTGAGGGTGATGGTTAGATCGCCCTTCTCTTTCCCGATTATGGCCGCGTCCAGACCAGGTAGGAGCATGCGTTCGCCGAGACATATTATTACGGGTGCGGAATCTCTTGTTCCTGAGAGGCCTTCTTTCTCAGCAATGTCCTTGACAGTGGTGTCGAACACCTTTCCATCAGAGAGCTTGCCAGTGTAGTCGAGCCTTATCCAGTCTCCTTCTTTGAATGCCATGTGTTGCCTTTCTCCTCCCGAGTAGCTTGTCGTGCTATCGTGTGAAGAATACCGTCGAGAGATGGCCGCTCATTTAAATAGGTTTCGAGTCGAGTTTTTTGTGCTCTTTGAGCCAAGATAGTATCTTCTCGACGACCTCTTCAGCAGGAATGTGAGTCGTGTCTATGATTATATCATAGTCATTTAGCTGGTGAAGCATAACACCATATAGCTGCTTGTATCTAGAGGCATCCGAGCGGAGCCGGTCATTTAGAGCCGCCACTCCCTCCTCTATATCTTTCCAGGCCTCTACAGTCCTGCCTTCTTCAATGATTCTCTTGGCAGATTCTCTTATATCAACCTTGAGATAAATCTTTACACTATTGGGATAGAAGTGCCATCCTAATTTAGCGTCTAGGATAAACCCAGGATGTTTCTCGTGCAGGGTTTGTTGGTATTCATCCACAAGATGATCTGAGCTAGGATCAGTTTCAGAGTACTTGTTGAACTCCTGCATGGTCATCCCTTTTTTTTCGGCGAGCCTTTTTCTGATAGAACCCATTGAGAAATAAGGGATTTCTAGGATATCTGAGAGCCTCTTTCCTACTGTAGAATTGCCTGCACCAGGTATCCCTGTGATCGTGATTATTACCATACTACTAATCGCGGACGGACAACCAATATAAGTATTTCGCGTAGAAGTACATATACTGCTCAGGTCCTGAGTATGTCCTTGCCTCGTCGAAATCCTTAAATAGTACGCTCTCGGACGAGAATGAGAGGTGGGATGTTGGTTCAAGGAGACTACGAAATTCTTCCGACAGAGGAGTTAGACTACCTTAGGAAAGAGGTAGAGCGACTTAAACAGAATCCGTTCGGCGAGACAAAGCAAGGCAAGACCATGATGGAGGCTATCACTGTCCTGAACGACAATGTGAGCCAATTAGTCCAGATATTCAGGTCCGCGAACGCAGAGATGGTCAAAGCTTATCACGAGAACTCTTACCAGCAGCAGCTTCAGACCCTGAGAGGAGAGAACGCCAAGATAGCACGTGGTATTGTGGCCCTGGCAGATCTCATAAAAGAAATAGAGGACAAACAGCCAAAGAAGTTAGCACCCATCGATGACTTCTTGCAGCATCACGAAACGCAAGATGACTCACAAGACTTCACGGCAGATCCTCAGCTGCCGACGCAGCCTTCTCCGCAGGATCTCCAGTTCGATGAGCATAACCTTACCCAAGAGCTCAAAGGAGGTCCCGATCAGCAGCCCCCTGCACAGCCTCCTCAACAACCCAATCCATTCCTACAAGAGCAGCAGCGACCTCTTACGGGTAAGCCTGCGCCACAATCAGATTCCAAAGGGCTTGAGCCGGACGCGCCTCCTCCTCCTCCGGCACCACAATGAACCCTCTAATTAGAGATGCATTCGTCACTTTCTGCACTCACGCGCACATTCACAAGCAGTTGGACTCTTTCGACAGAAGATACCGTGATCTGTTGTCCAGGATAGAGTTCGAGAAGTCCAGGGCGGATCCTGAATCGTTGCAACATCTAGAAGCGCTAGAGCATGAACTGAGAGATATAAGGTTCAAAACTGCCTAGAGATCCTTGGCCATTATTGTCCTTCTATTATTGGCCTCAGCGCGGCGCATCGCCTCGCGGATGAGGTTCTCAACTTTCGCATCAAGAGCCGGCGAGAAGTCGCCTGCGACGTTAAATTCGCCGGTGAGTTCCTTGATTTTGGACTTTACAACAAGAGACATTTATTACACCTCACTGTTCTGGGAATCGTCCTGAATAGTATTTAAACCTTCTGATGGGTATTACAGAATACTGCCGAGCTCGTCTATAACTTCCAGAAATTATGCAATGGGCTTATAATACAGAGGATAGGTCTTGTGTCGGGTAGTGTTATGATAATCAGTGTTGACCCGATGTTGTTGCATACTGCATTCCGCCAGGCTGCCAAGGAGGTTGGTTTAACGGGGAATGAGACCATACCTGCAGTATCACAGGCGCAAGATTTCTTGTATAGAAGCTTTACGGATCCCTACAGATTTGATTTCAAGAGCGCAAAAAATCTCATGATGACTAATCTCAAGACAGCTATTCCTATCGGTAAAAAAGGGGAGATAGAGGCGGTCATGGATGTGGCAAGCACTTTGTTCGTTTCGCTTGGATTAGACTATCACTTGAATGCGCTAATGAAAGAAAGTGAATCCATATCTGCGATGGAGAACCGCGCACTCGACTGGGTGTCAAAGCTATTCGCGCATTCTTCTGGTGAACTTGTCAGATATTGGGAGCACACTCAATTTCAGGACGCAGTACTAATAGACTCAGATGGAAATATGCACGATACTCTAACTCCAAAAATTATCAGAGAAGATAGTCATGATACTAGATTGGCGGAACGACTGGAAACCATAGCTCATGAACCCAAAAGATATGTGGAGTGCACGCGAGTAGCAGTATCTTTAGTTGGAATCAAAGAAGAGTTATATTCAGTTTTAGATAATTAGTCGTGCGCGTACCAGAACCTGAGCGCTTCGTCTTCTTTTTCGTCTAACCTGCAGAAACCGAATCGTTCGAACTGGATTATTTCTCCGACTTTGATATTTTTAACACCTGCCTCAGCAAGACCTATCTTTACCGTGGCGTCCGGCATCATGATCTCAACCTCTACTGTCTGGTCGGGTTCCGCTGAGAGCCAGTTGATTATCATATCATGGCCATCCTTCACGTCAGAAGAGATGAAATCTAGAGTGTCCCCATCAAATGTTATATCTCCCATGAGGCGCACTTTCTTCTTGGAGAACTTTACCTTATCATCTGCTCTGACGAAGTATTTGCCTGCAGATTTCAGCACCCTACCTCCGTCCTTCTTGTCTGGATGAAGGTGTAGCTCGACATTGTGGGATTTAACATCCCTGACTGAAATCTCTTGAGGATTCTCTATGAAGCTGTACCTGTTTGCAATAGGGTCTATGATATCCCTGTTCTTCGCTGAGAGCATGCTGAAGTCCAGGTTGACTGGGTAGGGGCTCATCCCCAGATCCTTTACTAAAGCCCAGTAAGCCTCTGCTTTTATACCTCTTCTTTGGAGAGTCTTGAGGGTCACTAGTCTTGGATCATCCCATCCTATGTACTCTCCGTGCTCTATTCCTTCCCTAATCTCCCTGCCCTTTGTGGTCGCTCCTTTAATGTTGAACCTGCCGTAGTGGATCATCTCTGGTTTTGTCAATCCTAGAATATCTTGGATCTTGAGTTGCAATTCTTTTCTGAGGTCGAACTCGTTACTCCTGATGACATGAGTGACTCCGCACATGTGATCCTCTATGCCTGAGTAGAAGTCGTATAGTGGCCAGACCTTGTAGGTCTCGCGATGCTTGTAGTGGGGAGCCTTCACTGCTCTGAAAAGTACAGGGTCAAGTAACACTGTGTTTTTGCTTTGCATGTCTCCCTTGAACCTTAGGACACATTCTCCTTCCATGTAAGCTCCCGCTTTGAACGCTTCCCACTCTTTGAGGTTCTCTTCCTTGGATGAATCTCTATGTGCGCACTCTTTCCTGGCTCTCCTGTTCTCTCCCACACTTTCTCTTGAACAGAAGCACATGTACGCGTGGCCATTGTTGATTAGCTTCTCGGCATACATTATCAGGTCGTCCATGTCATCGGAGACGTACCTGATTTCGTCAGGCTCTATCCCAAGATAGTTTTGGATGTCTGAGAGCATCTCGTCGACATACTCTTGCGTGACCTTTTCTGGGTTGCAGTCTTCAAATCTCAGAACTAACTGTCCATCGTATCTTTTTGCATAGATTGCGTTGATGATGAATGTTAAAGCGTGACCCAAGTGATTATGTTTGCTCGGCTCTGGAGGCAGTCTTGTTACAACCTTTCCTTGCTCTGCGTTCGGCAGTTCTGGCATTTCGCGTTTCTTGTGCTCTTTTTTTTCTAATAGATCTGGTGCTATCTCTTCGAGTCTAGAATGTGCGGATGCCTCATCCATGCCGTTCGCTTTCTCGACTGCAGAATCTATCTTCGGTTTTAGAGTCCCGATATCCTTCTTTACGTCAGGGAACTCACCTATTATTTTTGGGATGACCTTTCCAGTCTGAGCGGAGCCATACTTTACGCGGTTATGGAGTGCGTGGGCCTCAATTCTTGTGTCAATGTCTCCCATGGCTCTACGAACTCTTACTGGCTTTTAAAGATTGGTCTCTCAGGAAAGGAAGGCTTAGGAGAACGCCTACTAGAACGATATAGCCGCCTATTGTAAATAGACCGGGCAAGCCAACGTATGCTATGAGGAAACCAAACAATAAACTGGCCACAAGATGGCCTACTTTGGCTATGCTTGTGAAACTTCCCGCGACGTGACCCTCAATATGGTTGGCCTCGCCAATAGAGCTCATGACGGTCCAGGCGCCCACGTTCCAGAGAGCACCGCCTGCTGAGAAGAGGAGAAGTGCTCCTATGAGTGAGAGGAAAGAGTCAGTAACAGGAATTAGAAGCAAACTAAAACCTGATATTATACATCCCAAAACGGTGAGTCTTCTTTTCCCCATTGTGTCTACCATCCTCCCAAATACAAACTGTAGGGGTTGAAATACAAAACTGCAGAATGCGGCATAACCCACATAATCAATGCGTCCGGGGAATTTCTGAAGGATTAGAAGTGGAAGGAAGAACACTTTTAGCGAGGTGTCAGAATGCATGGTTACTCCGAGAATAGCCATACCTTTCAAAGTCTTGAAGCCAAGAAATTTTTTCCAGTTCTCCAGCAAGGAGAAACTACCTCTGTGTTGTGGTGTGAACCGGTCTGGCTTCCCTAGTGCAAGTTGTAGAGAAAGAACCAGGATTATCATCATTGAAAAAACGAGTGTTGCTCTGAGTCCGAATCTGATGGCTATCCATGTACCTGCAAGAGGTCCAATCATGTTACCAAGGTACTGGATGCTTAGATACCATCCCTGTACGCTTCCTCTTTTTTTATCTTCGGTAAGATCATTCACCTTTGCCAGTGAAGTGATATAGACTGTAGCATAGCCCAATGCAGATAACCCTCCTGCGAGCATCAGGACGAAAGGCCCTGAGGCAATAAGATATAGGAGAAGGGCGAATATCACGCACACAAGACCTGCCAAAACAACCCTTCTTCTACCAACCTCGTCGGCGAAAGAGCCCATTACGTGCGTTCCGAGAATAACTACGAGCGGTCCCATTGCTGCGAGAATGCCAAGCCACATGCCTGCTGGGAGGCCGTAGAGTTCGCTGTTGTTTAGGATTAGTTCAACATATGGCGAGACTAAGGGTCTGAAGACCCACATGCTGAACATGAACAGGCTGATGAAGACCCCTAGATGCATTATTTTCTTGTTGGTTGAGTCCATCGTTTCTCATCCCGGTTCTGTCGTTTATAAAGTCGATAGATTTAAAACAGTCTCAATTTGCCCGTTACTTAAGGGCCTGTAGCTCAACGGTAGAGCGCATGGGTGGCACCCATGAGGCTGCGAGTTCAAATCCCGCCAGGTCCATTCACTGGTCAAGTGCTAGTTAGAGTTATTAATAGAGATATTCTTCCTTGTTCATGAAGCGTTTGTCATCGGAGATTAAAGCCAAGCTGAAAGCTGATTTTAAGTCTGGGAAAAGCATCAACAAGGTCAGTTCAGGGACTGGTCTGGCTAAATCAACACTTTACTATTGGTACAAGAAATGGATGGGGCGAAAGACTCCACTCTTGGATTTTTCGTATGGTCCGACTGAACTGGCAGGGGAAGTTATAGGGATATTTGCGGGGGATGGGAGTCAGTATTATTATAAGAAAAATTGGCAATATGAAGTTCATGTTCATTTTGGTATGAAAAATCTTGATTATGCCCATTATGTAAAAATGTTGTTTGAAAAGAATTTTAATAAAATATTTCGTCTTAATAACCAACCAGATAACAAATTACGTTTGAGCACTCAGTCTAAAATAATTTTTGAATATTTTCACAAATTTATGAGTTTTAATCCTTCCAAGAAACATTGTACTGTATTGTTGAAAGAAGGAGT
Organism: Candidatus Woesearchaeota archaeon; assembly: GCA_018221245.1. Classification (GTDB taxonomy): domain Archaea; phylum Nanobdellota; class Nanobdellia; order Woesearchaeales; family UBA525; genus UBA525. The sequence continues at coordinate 926 of JAAOYH010000007.1, read as the reverse complement.
GTATCCTGTGGAGTTTGCTATAGGATTTATCAGAGGTTTTCATGATACGGATGGCTCTATTTCTCAGCCAAAGTATGGCAAACCTGTGATTATGTTTCATACAACTTCAGGCAAATTGGCTATCCAAATTAGGGAAATGCTTACAGATCTAGAAATAGAGACTACTATGTTCGTCCAGAAATCTAAATGGAAGCCAATGTACAGAGTAAGAGTCAGAGCTGTTTCTGTTTACCGATTCATTGAACAAATATCTTCTTTCAAATGCATAAAGTTTCAAAGAAAAGCCATATAAATGGCTTGTGTGTCTGAACATTGTCGGGCGTGTGGTCTAATCAGGTATGACGTCGCCTTCGCATGGCGAAGACTCCGAGTTCAAATCTCGGCACGTCCATAGGTGGAAACATGGAAGACTGCATCTTCTGCAAGATCATCAAAGGGGATATCCCCTGCACAAAGATATACGAATCAGAGAACTTCTTTGCGTTCCTTGATATCAGCCCTGTGAGTGAGGGGCACACTCTGCTCATCCCTAAACAGCACTGCACGAACCTACTCGACGTACCTGAGCATCTTGGGACTGAACTTTTAGAGGTCGGCCAGAAGATAGGCAGGGCTATCCTACAGGCAACGGGCGCGGACGGGTTTAACTTTATCCTGAACAATGGCAAGGCTGCTGGCCAGGCTGTGTTCCACGCGCACTTTCATATTGTGCCAAGGAAGATGGGTGACGGCTTGGTGGATTGGCACCATGGCACCAAGGTTGAGGATTCCGAATTGGCGGGTGTAAGAGAGAAAATTTTAGAAAAACTGTTATGAATTGTTCGCTAAGGGGGTGATTGCCACACAGTCGGTGAGGGGCATGGAGCAGGTTCTTAGGCACCATTTTTCTTCTTTGTAATGGTTCCACACTGATTGTTCTCCTTGTT
>JAAOYH010000040.1 GCA_018221245.1 Candidatus Woesearchaeota archaeon | reverse complement strand
GCGATGAAAATGTCTATATTCTTGAGATGTTTCGAGAATCTTTTCTTGTTACGCTCCATGTTAGAACGCAGCCTGTGAGATATGAAGCTCTCCCCAGCCATACAGCAACAATTGTTACCTCGAGGATTGCCGGAGCATTGCTTTCCATCATTGTAGAGGCCCTTATCATAGCAGAACATGCTGAAATCTCTCAAATGCCCAACTTTTTTTGCGGGTGACTTAATCTTAGATAAAGCGAGAATGCTCTCGTAGTTGTTGGCACCAATGACCTCGAAATCATTACCTTTCAGAAGTTTTTTTGCTCGTTTTCTTAGCTCACACGCTGAGAGCTTAGAGTACTTGTCGATTAACCAATAGAACAAAGGTCTATTATTGGAATATGCAGCCTGAGTTGTGCCTTTTCTTGTTTTGAATAGGAATGTTCTGAGTGTCTTGTATCTTATTATAGTAAGATTTTCTTTTCGGTCTATTGTAGTCGAGAACGAACGGTAATTAGGGGTGAGAACAGTTACGTCATGCCCTTTCTTTGCGAGTCGTTCTACAAGATCCTGGCCACTGATCTCGGCACCGCCCATGACTGTGGGCGGATAGTATTCCATGAGGTATAGGAATCTCATTTGGATATCCTCTTGTATATCTGTTCGAGCTTCTTGACGTTGATTTCCCAGGTGAACAGTTTTTTCACTCTTTTTCTACCTGCACGACCCATATCATCACGCAATTTCTTGCTCTTCAAGAGTCTCGATACGACAGATTCCAGTGCATTAAGGTCTTTCTGAGGCACAAGGTATCCTGTGACGCCCCTATCAACTACGTCTACGACTCCATTGCACTCGTATGCTACTACGGGAATGCCTGCTGCCCCAGCCTCTGTAAGAACCATCCCAAATCCTTCTCTCTGGGAGGGCAGAACTAATATCTTTGATTTTTTTATCTCTTTCAGGACAGCTGAATATGACTCGAGCTTCCCTAGGAAACGAATATTGCTCTTGAGTCCTTTCTGTTTTATAGATTGCTTGATGTTCTTTTCTAGTGGTCCCTGTCCTATGATTGTTGCTTTGATAGCTTTTTGCCGTTTCTTGATTCTTGATACAAGTTCTATGAAATCTTCAGCATTCTTGTGGGGAACCAGTCTTCCAACGAAAATCAAATCTGTGGTCTGCTTCTGCTTCTTGACAGCATCTATCTTCTTGATGTCTGTGCCACAGTACACGAGCTTCATTCTCTTGGGTGCGATGCGATACTTCTTCACCAGCACACCAAGAACAGAATCTGATATCGTGACTACTGTCTTGTATGGCAGACGGTAAAGTATCTTCTCGGCCATCTTGGCTATCTTACCTTTCTCAAGCCACTGGCCTTCAGTGTCGGATTCCACGTCGTATATGGTGGCCACCATGGGTCTGAACATGAGTGTGCAAGCTAGCCAACTCGGCAATAGAGGACTGAATGGCTGGGCATCCACTATATCATACCTGTGCGATATGAGATGGAAGAACACAGCCATCATGTATCTCAAGAAATCGAGGATGCTCCTGTTAGGAAGATTCCTTATCCTAGATCCTATATGAAGAACACGCACACCTTCTATGTGCTCTACCTTCGGAGAATCCTTCTGCTTCATCGTGATCCAGGTCACTTCGTGCTTTTTTGCCAGGCGCTTAGCTATCTCGAAGTATCTTCTCTCTCCACCGCCAGCATAGTGAGGTATGCTGAACTCGGTTACTAGTGCTATCTTCATCTAAGCCCCCTGTACAGTTCTTCGTGGGATTTTATGTTCTTTTCCCAAGAGAACGTCTTCTTCCTACCAGTAGAATATTTACCATTAGCCACAGATATGACTCCATCCGCGATGGCTTTAGAGTTCTTGGGCTTCACCAACAGGTGTTTTCCATAGATGACTTCCGGAATACTAGTAGTATTAGATGCCACCACTGGCGTTCCAGAAGCAACTGATTCTAGGACCATGTATCCGAAGCCTTCGGATGTGCTAGGCACGACGATGCAGTCAGCCATCTGCCTCCAAACTGGCTGCTCTGAGTATGCTTTAGGCTCCATAAAGATAACTCCCTCTGAGGCATCTCTTTTGAAACCTTCTAATGTGGAGAGCGTCTGTCTTTCAAGACTTAGCATCAACACTAAAATAGCATCTGGCAGGAACTTCTTGATTTTGGGGAATGCTTTCAGCAAGTGTTCAAACCCTTTGCTAGGTCCTGGGCGTCCTGCTCCTAGGATGACAAACTTACCCTCGAAACCAAGTCTTTTCCTGAGCGCTCTAGCCTCTTTTGACTTATCCTTAGTCCACATGGTAGGGTCAAACCCGTTATGGATTGTCTGGACCTTGCGCTTAGGTATGACTCTCTTGAGATTCTTTTTGGTGCTGTCAGAGACGCACACGTACCTGTCAAACCTAGGGATAGAGTATATGCACCACTCTAAAAATTCGTGAAGCAATGCTCTAGGCGTTGAAAAACTGGTGTATTCTCCCCAATGGCCGAGCCACACCTCATGAACGGTCAGTATAGAGGGAACATTCTGAATCTTGCTGGCGAGCCACGCTGGGAACGCGGCATTGTACGTGGTCGTGTGGACTATATCTGCCTTCTTGGCCTGTCTCATTACCTCTGGGATGGATGCTAAGGTGAACAGGTATCTGCTGTCGAGGCAGGGCACCCTTATGATCCTGACTCCATTGAGAGTCTCTTTCTTTTTGGTTCCAGGAAGTTGATGCGTCACAATTGTGACTTTGTGTCCTTTCTTAGATAGTCCTTCGCAGAGGTTCTTGAATACAATCTCCACCCCCCCAACGTGCGGAAGGTAGTTCTCGAGCACGAACAACAATCGCATACAAGAAAACAAATGGCAATGTATTTAAAATGCTTTCAGTCCGGCAGTCAGGTGGTAAAATCCGAGGCATATCCTGAGGAAGGGAACAGGTCGCTAGAGATCACAGCGAACCAGACCAATTTCACAGATTGGATGTATGCTGAGATCAGCCCTTGGATCAGTGGCCACATTCTTGAAATAGGTTCAGGATTGGGAACATACTCGAGATACATACTCAAAGATGACCCTAAAGCGGTTCTCTCAGACGTGGACGTTGTGTACGTCAAGAAACTCAATAAAAAATTTCCTAAGAACAAGGCGGTTCAGCTCGATATTAGCGATGAGAAACAGATAGCAAAACTCAGAAAAACAGAGAGATTCGACACAATAATCTTCCTGAACGTCCTTGAGCACGTAGAAAAGGATGAAAAGGCATTGAGACTCCTCAGAACTCTGTTGACTCCAAATGGAAGGATTATCTGTCTTGTCCCGACACACAGATGGTTGTATAATCCGCTGGACAAGGCGCTCGGCCACTGGAGAAGATACACAAAGAAAGAGCTTAAACACAAAGTCGGGAATGAAGGTTATGAAGTCGAGGCGATGTTCTCGTTCAATTTCTTTGCAATCTTCGGATGGTTCTTGAATGGCAACATTCTCAGGAAGAAGATCATCGGTAGCGGTTCAATGAAGCTTTTCAACTCGCTCGTAGGAATCTTCAAGTTCATTGAGCATTACATGCTCTTCCAGAAAATAGGCATCAGTACAATCATTGTCGGTCTAAACAAGTCCGGCGAGGACGAATGAGCCTTTTTGTATGACTGGCACAAATCTTTGCGTCTCGCTCAACCTCGCGGCGATTAGCTGCGTATCGTTCACGCCGTGCCTTTGTATGCATGCAGAGTCGAGAACAACATACTTGTAACCGTACTCTTCCATGAATGTGATGACATCATCTCCCGTTTTGTTGAGAATATCTATTCTGAACTGCGTTGTTGCAGGAATCCATTTGTAGTCAATCTGGTTGAATCCGAACAGGTACGCGGGGTTTCCGCAAAGTGTGTATACTCTCTGGTCAGGCGGGAGCTGTTTCTCCATCTCTATGAATCCGTCTATCTGTTCTTGGCTCGTCCAACCGACTCCTGGTGGCCACTGGCCAGTCTGCATGTTGTACTTGTGCATCCCTCCCGAGACGATGACAAGAGAAACAACAACGAGTATCACGGCCCACGCTATCATGTTTCCCTGTGGCTTCAATTTTCTTACTGATTTGAGCAATATGAATAGTCCATCAGTAACGATAAGCGCAAGAGGGATTGCGAAGTAGGCCCAGTTCCTTGCTGGCCCGGGTATCGAGAGCTTCCAAGTGGCAGCAAAAACACCCATGAGCAGTAATGTGAACCAGGCGATAAGGAATGTATACCTCCAATTCTTCTTCAAATTCGTTATTTTTTTGAAATTCAGGAAATAAATGATTATTGTGATCACTAGGAGTATTGCCACGCCCCAGCCGATACCTGTCGCCTGATCTATCCTGCCCGCATCGGTCGCAAAGATGAACTCGCTCAGGGAGTATTTCTGCATTGCATACGCGCTTGACCACCCTGTGGCCTCGCTGAACGATACTTGACCTCCGCGGAGCTCGAGTATTTTTGATATCCCGAATGTAGCGAGTTGCTCTGCCCAGAATATCATTGAGACGAGTATGCCTAGGAGGCCGGCCATGAAGACGCGTTTTGTTTCATCTGAGAGCTTTCTAGAAATGAGGTCGCGTATACTAAGCGTGATGAACAAGAAAATCATCATAATGCCGAAAACGGCAGAGACAATAGGTTGTGTCACCATCATAGAGCCTATAGCTATGCCTGCAACAATCATCCAGCTCTTATCATCTATCACGCGCATAAGCGCATAGCTCGCAACCATGAACAACATCAACGAAAGAGACTGGCTCCAGATGAAATGGCCCATGAAGCTCGG
>JAAOYH010000039.1 GCA_018221245.1 Candidatus Woesearchaeota archaeon | reverse complement strand
CCGCGATGCAGCGAGTGTCCCATAAAAAAGCAGTGCCCTAGGAAAAATGTGTTGAAAAGCAGGTAATTATTTATCTTTGATAATCATCTCTTTTGATATGTATCCGCTAAACTCTACGGATTCTGTAGATTCTCTCTTCGATAAAGCACTCGCAATAGTCTACAAGCATTCAACTCGCTGTCCAATGTCTTCTGTTGCATACCATCAGGTGCAGATGTACTGCGATGAGCGCCCGGCCGCTCCAGTATATATTGTGGATGTGATAAATCATAGGGATGTCAGCAAGCTTATAGCGAAAAAAACAGGCGTGCAGCATGAGAGTCCACAGATCATAGTATTGAAGCATGGCAAGGTAACCTGGGAAGCCTCACACTCGAGCATCACAGAAGAGGCAATAGCTGGCCATGCAGGATTCTAATCCTGTAACATCTTCAAGAACTCTCTCCTACTTATCCTAGTCTCTGGCGCCCATGCATCTATCCTTGCCTGTATATGCTGAACATCAGATTTAACTGCAACATTTTGAAACATTCTAACTATTTGTCCTATCCTACCTATAGCTACAGTCAACTCAACCTTCACCTTGGCAAGCTCTATGTGCAAGTCCTGCATCTCAGTTTGCAAGTCTTCCTGCCCCCTTGTTTTCAGGTCGTCAGTTCGCTTTATCTGCTCCCTAGTCATCAAGGTGCTCCTAGCAAGCGATTCCGTCCGCTTCTCGAGGCGATTTAGATACGCAGGATCAAGAATTCCCTCCATTTTTGGAGAAGGATGTTGTGCCATAAACGTCCATCGACGGGGTTCGTATAAAATATGTCGTTCTCTCTCGAAAATGGTAACGAAAAGTATTTAAGAACTTATCCAGGACCTCCTTCAGGCCTTAGGCCGGGAAAGGGGGGTTGAATGAGATGGCTGATACTGCGCTGATACCACCGGCAGTGCCGGGACAGGAACAACCAATAAAGGGCGGATTCTTGAAGAAATTCTTCCTTAAGGATGAAGCATCAAAGACCACAGAACCACTTGCTGACGAAGTCGATCTCGAAGACATCAAGAGAAAGTTAGGACTTCTAGAAGAGACTCCGTCCCTTGAAGAAGCTCCTAAATCTGAAGAGATAGAAAAAGAGCAAGTCACACCCCAAGAAGTACCTGCAGAAGAAGCTCCTGCACCCCCACCTGACACTCCTGAAGAACCCGCCGCGAAGCCAGCCCCTCTAGAACATGTCGATATAGATGATTGGTCGTCTGAGGACGAGGAAAAGCCAGCAGAAGAGCTCGATCCTGATGTAGAATCAGAGGATACTGTAGAATCTCTAGATACAAAACCAGAATCTATGGAAGAAAAGTACAAGCCACCCATGCCAGGCATTGCAGATGAACACGAAGACCTGAGCATAGAACCAGAGGAAGAGACTCCTGAAGAGGAGAAAGAGGACTCCGATAACCTTATCGAACCAGAGGAAGAAGAACCTCATGAGGAGAATAATCCCAGCTCCTTCGATGTAAATGATTGGTCTGAGTCAGAAAAGTCTGAAGATTCCACAGATAGCACTTGGTCTGGTGATGAATCTGAAGAGGGACTGCCAACATTTGCTGAAAACATTCCAGAACATCACACCGCACTCGACGAAGTCATGGGCAAACTTGAGGATCATCACTCTGAACTAGGAGAGAAACTCGCAGACAAGCGCGACTTGCCCGTACCTGACTGGGAACTTCATGAAAAAGAAGTCCCAGAAGACCAATATTTCCTACTGAAAAACGGCCACCCAATCAGGTCGTTGAACGAACTAATAAGTGCTCTAGAGTTCTTGGACGATTCCACATTAGAACACCATATGGGTGAGCACAAGAACGATTTCGCTAACTGGATACGAGATGTCATAGGACAATCTGAGCTTGCTGACGAGGTAGCAGACACTACAACCAGAGAAGAGATTATGTCTGTTCTTGAGAATCACCGCGAGTCCGTGAAGACGGATATAGGGAAACACAAAAAGACGCTAGAGAAACATCATTCAGATATCAAGAAGATCTATGAGAAGATCGAAAAAGCTACTGAAAAAGCGCAGAAAAAACATGAAGATCTTACAAATCTGCAAGCGCACGGAACGAAGAAGGTCCGCGACTCGCTAGATAGGGAAGTCTCCAACAGACTCGCCGAGGCACGACAAGAACACAACCAGGCTCTCGATGAGCTCAATCGTGGTAGAAGACTCTATGAGAACAGTGCTTCAGACTATGATAAGAGACTCGCAAAAGTCGAGAAACAAGAACATGCCATGGAGTCGCGCGAAGAGAAACTAAAAGCGCAGCAAGAGAAGCTAAAAGCTCAACGCGAAGAGTTCCGTCATGAGAAAGATAATGCTAAAGAGATACTGAAGGATGCAGTGTCCTCCCAGAAGGAGATTGAGGCAGCCCAGAAAGTCCGTGAAGAGGCACAGCAGATGCTTGAGAACGCACACAAAGTTGAGTCAGATGTCGCGGAACGTGAGAATGCTCTCAAGGAACGCGAAGAGAAGTTCAGCCAAGAGATTGCTACAATCAAGGAAGAGGAGGAAAAACTTGAGGATTTGCGCGCAGAGAGCGACGCTCGTGAGGTGGACATCTCAGCACGAGAGGAGGCTGCTCAAAGAACAGTTGCTGATGCCGAAACGCGACGTGCTGAAGCACTTGAATCTGAGCGCATAGCCACTGCAAAGATCAAAGCAGAGACTAGAAAGCTCGATGCTGTCAGAAACACCATCGAAACCAAGCTTAAAGAGGTTCTCAAGAACAAGAAAAAATCGGTTTATGCCGCAGAGTTGAGGAAACATCTAGAAGAGGCTGTGAAGAGCACCAAGCACGAGATTGTCAAAGAGCGAGAAGCGTTGCGAGACGAGGCTTTCAAGTCATATACTGACAGCAAGGTGGACACTACACCCCCTGGCCAAAAGAGCAAGTATCAACATGACGAAGTGGAGAAAGTCAAGAATCTCGACGTCTACAAAAAGGTAGAACAGGCCCGTTCGGCACTGGAGCAGAAAGATCTCGATACGGCAAAGAAGCTCTATAATGAGTTACGCGATGAGTTCCCGGGCGTGGATGTACCAACACCTGAGAGAAACGTCCTCTACACTAGCATTCGTGAGCTCTACGATGACATACATCTCTCGATGCTTGAACAATAATTTTTTATTTCATCTATCTTTTGAACCACTATGGGAGCATTCCTAGAAGCGATTGTGAAGTCCGTGTTCAACACGGTTGTCATCTTTGTTATACTGATTGTCATATCCACATTTCACAGACAGATAGGAACCGTTTCAGGCGGGAACCTATATCTCAATGATACGCAGGCATCTGTCGCAGGTTTCCTGACGCTACCGCCTGCAGAATATTTACCAGTGGTGCTTGCAATTTTGGGTGCTTTTTTCTTAGGGAGCCTTCTGTTCCATCACTCGAAGGATTAGCTTTCGAACTCTCTTGATAATGTTTTTGAGACAAT
>JAAOYH010000038.1 GCA_018221245.1 Candidatus Woesearchaeota archaeon | reverse complement strand
GGAGATTACTCCAAATGCCATAAAGAAAGTGAAAGAGCTCCGCTCCGAGGAAAAAGGCAAGGAAGACTGGCCCCTCAGGATAGGCATTCAGACAGGTGGCTGTGCAGGGTTCAGTTATGACATGGACTTCGACAAGAAGAAAGATGGCGACGAAATATTCGAGTTCGACGGCTTAGAGATAGTCATAGACAAAGAGACCTATCCTAAGCTTAAAGGCAGCTCGATAGACTATGTTGAGACTCTAGCTCAGAGCGGGTTCAAGATAGACAATCCTAACGCCACCAAGAACTGCAAGTGTGGTGACAGTTTCAGCTGATTTCTACAGATAATTTAAGATTAAAAGATGACTAACGGTTCCTATACCTTTCTTTCTTGAGAGAGTCAAACATGCCCTTCATCCTGTTTCTGGCCTGCTCCAAAGCGGGCTCACCGGGCTCCTCCTGACTTTCCTTTCTCTCCTCTCTCTTCTGCTTTCCTTTTTCCACAATATTTTGGGCGTGCGCCTTCAGCTTCTGGCCCTGCAAGCGCCACTCTGTGGCCCAGTCGTAGAAAACCAAGTGAGGACGCTGTACCTTGTTCCCAAACTTGTTGAAGAAAACAAAACACTCTAAGTCCTTCGTCTCTTTTGGCTCCGGAGAAGCAGCAGGATAGCCGAAAAGTATTATGGCCTGAGCACGTTGCGTGTCCTGGGGAATCTCGAACAGATCAGATATTTTGTCCTCGTCAAAAGCCCCTATCCAGCACGCACCTAAGTTCAGCCCTTCAGCAGCCAGTAGCATGTTCTCTATGGCAGCTGCACAGTTCTGGATCGTATACAATCTCTTTCCTCTGAGACCGTACATCGTGTGAGAGTGCTCTATGTCTCCCGTCACTATGATCGCAGCCGGCGCAGTCAACAAGGGCTCCTGTTCAAGCGTCAGGGGGTACATTTCCCTAATCTTCTCCTGATCAGTCACAATGGTGAACCCCCAGTTCTGGATGTTGCCTGAGCTGGGAGCCAGTACACCTGCTTGCACAACTTGGAGAAGCTTATCCATCTCTACCGGCTTAGGCATGAAACGCCTTGTTGTCCGGCGGGATGCCATGGTCTGGAAGACATCGTGCTCCGTCATGATAGTATCCTACAGTGAGAGGCTTATAAATGTTGCCGGTGAACACAATTATAAATCAAGGTCTGATTCTCTCGGCATGCAGACCAATCTCTTTCCGTACGACTCTGTTAGGCGGGAGCAAGACAAGCTCATAGCAGCAGTATTTAGGATGCTGAAAGCCAAGGGCCAACTTGTTGTGCATGCACCAACAGGGCTCGGGAAGACCGCCGCCACGCTCGCACCCACTATAGAACATGCCCTTGCAGAAAACAAGCGCGTGATATTCATGACATCTAGGCTCACGCAGCATCGTCTAGCCCTTGACACCATAACACAGATTAGACAGAAGCACAATGTAGACATAAAGGTTGTAAATATCATAGGCAAGAAGCACATGTGCCTACAGCCAGGCGTGCAAGGCCTTTCAGGGAAGGAGTTCGCAGAATACTGTAAAGCGATGAGAGAGGATGATGTCTGTGAACACTACACAAGGCTAAGGACAGGAGAGGATATATCTCCCACAGCAAGCTCAGCTCTGGTACAGCTCGGGAAGAACTCGCCCAACACCCCTGAACAGGTTAAGATGTTCTGCGCACAGGAAGAATACAAGCTGTGCCCTTATGAAATGAGCATGCTGCAAGCAAAAGATGCTAATGTGATACTCTGCGATTATTCATACATATTCAACTCTAATATCAGGGAAGGCTTCCTCAGCAGAATAGGATCAAATCTTGGGAACTGTATCCTCATAGTAGACGAGGGACATAATCTTCCTGAAAGAGTTAAGAGTCTTGCTTCGGAGAGGATGACTAGCATCTCGATAAAACGTGCGGTAAAAGAGCTTGACAAGCATGAAGATGCGCATCTGCACCACGTGAAAGAGCTGGGCGAGATGATTGAGCGCTGGGCAGAGAAAACAGATGACGAGCGTTATGTCACCAGATCTGAATTTCTACAGGCGATGGACAATATAATCCCTATAGATGAGTTGATATTGGACCTGCAGGAAGTCGCAAAACTAGTCAGGGAAGAACAGAGATCATCGAGTTGCGGGGCCATAGCTGATTTTCTCGGGGCTTGGCAGCAAGATATGGAAGGGTTCACCAGAATTCTCCATGTTGAACGTGATAATGAGAGACAAGGAACATTCATGGGCACAAATACAGAACTCTTCTGGGCTCTCAGCTATAGGTGCCTCGATCCCAGTGTCGTGGCCAGAGATGTGCTCGAAGAGGCTCACAGTGCAGTAATCATGTCAGGCACGCTCACTCCTGTCGAGATGTATGCTGAGATCATAGGCGCTAATCAGCCAGAGCTCCTAACTTTAGAGAGTCCTTTCCCTCACAAGAACAGGATGAATCTAGTAATTCCCAAGACAACTACCCAGTACAAACGCCGCAGTCCTGAGATGTATAGGGAGATTGCTGAGATATGCGCCAAGCTATCAGATACAATCCCTGGAAACCTCGCTATTTTCTTCCCGAGCTACGTTCTCATGGGAGAGGTTGCGGATTCTTTCCAGACCCTGACTGAAAAGACTGTTTTCAGGGAGCATTCCAAGCTCTCAAAGGAAGAGCGCGAAGACCTTTTGGACAGGTTCAGAAAATACCAGAATTCTGGAGCGGTCCTTCTGGGAGTCATGGGTGGTTCCTTCAGCGAGGGTGTTGACCTTCCTGGTCACGAACTCAGAGCGGTTGTCATTGTTGGCCTGCCTCTAGGTCGCCCAGATTTGGAGACTAAGGCACTCATAGATTACTACGGTGATAAGTTTGGCAAGGGTTGGGAGTATGGGTACACGTATCCTGCGTTCAACAAGACATTGCAATCTGCAGGGAGGTGCATTCGTACCGAGAGTGATCGTGGAGTGATCGTGTTTCTCGACGAGCGGTACGCGTGGGAGAATTACCACAGGTGCTTTCCTAGGGATTGGGATATTCGACTGACTCTACTGTACCAGGATTTGATAAGAGATTTCTTTTCAGAACCTCCTGAACCAGGAAGCGAGCGGGGCGAAGACTGATGGACTTAGAGAGAAAGTTCATACTCATCAAGGAATATTTCGATTCCCAAGATATCGAGATTATCAGAGTGCGAGGTTCCCGTGTTTTTGATAGCAGTCACGGCATCTTCGGTGTCTCTGATTTGAGTGAAGTATTCCAGTTCTTCAAGAATATCTCATTATCAGGAAGTTTCGTAGATTTGGGCTCTGGTGATGGCCGTATCGCCTTGCTCGCCTCATTATTTACTGACAGTGCAGGAATAGAAGCGGATAAGGGATTGCACACCCTTGCAGAGAAAGCGAAAGCCGCCCTATTAGATCGCATCCCCGAACTAAAGAGGTGCAAGCTCGTCAACGCAGACTACACAGAACAAGATATTTCTTTTGATGTCATCTTCACCTATAACGATCACATATGGGGTGAGGAGTTCGAGAAGCGCTTGAAAGGTGACTTCATTCTGTACTCGTATCAGGACATCTTCAAGCCCAGTGCATTGAAGAAAGGCAAGACATACTGGGT
>JAAOYH010000006.1 GCA_018221245.1 Candidatus Woesearchaeota archaeon | reverse complement strand
CTCAAGGATCGCGATCTAGTTGAGCTGAAGCGCGCAATCAACAAGCTGAAGAAGACCTGCGACGCGACAGAAGGCGATATCGCGGGATTCGGTGAGGACTTCATAGTCATCACGCCGAGCTTCGCGAAGATTCACCGCGATCCTAACGCGGAAGAAATCTAGGAGAAGGTTTTTAAGCGGAACGGTTTCCGTCTCCCCATGGAGAAAGAGCCTGAAATGGACGTGATGGAGGGTGAGCTCTGCCCTTTCTGTAACCACAAAACTCTTACGCTTACTGAGGCAGTAAGAGACATCCCATTCTTCGGAGTCTGCCATCTATTCAGCATGGATTGCACAACGTGCAAATACCACAAGGCTGACCTGGAGTCTGAGAAATCTCATGACCCTGTCAGGTACACTTACGATATATCTTCTGAGGACGATATGAAAATCCGTGTCGTCAAATCAGGCTCTTGTGACGTGAAAGTGCCTTACGTTGGCGACATAATTGCAGGTTCAGCTTCGAACGGCTACGTCACCAATGTTGAAGGAATTCTTAACAGATTATTGAAACAGGTAGAGCATCTCCGCGATTCTGCTGATGACCCTTCTGCACGGAAGAAAGCAAAGAATCTGGTAAAGAAGCTGACAAGAATTTTGTGGGGTCAGGAGAAAGCCAAGCTCATCCTAGAGGATCCTACAGGCAACTCAGCGATAATCTCTCCAGATGCTAAGAAGGATAAATTGAAGCGCTAGTGGATAAATCCTGGAATGTTCCTGTATCCTCTAACTCTCGGACTGGGCTTCACTGCGCGTGTTCTTTTCTTTGAGGGTATATCTTTCATCAAGTCAACATCGCACAGAGTACAAATCTTGTAACTCTTTCCTTTGAATCCTTTTCCTGTAAGGGGCCTGCCATAATGATGACATACAGGCGCTAACTGACTGATGCTCAACTCAACTTCATACCCCCACTCACTAACGTCCTCTTCTGGTCCTGTTACGAACATAAATTCCCAATCAAACTGCGGGAACACTTTGAGAGTCCTGTAGGCTTGATGCTCGGCATGTGCCCTGGATCTCGCAGTCTCTGTTGTTTTAATCTCATAGAAGTGTCTTTGGCTATCAGATAATATGCCTAGCAAGTCAATCTCACCATCCCATCCTTTTGGAAAGTCTGTGAAGCTTTGAATCAATTCCGCATAGACCTTAGCCTCCAAAAGTTGATTATATAATGTGTCGGCTATCTCTTGATGGATCGGATTTATAGCCCATTTTTTGGAAGAATTGCCCCGCTCCAGAGCCTGCCGTCGACTCTCAGCTGCCTTCGCCCTGACGTGGCGCCCCATAACTATCTAAGAGGGCAGTTACCCTATATAAATGACTTCTATAAGTTTAGACGAAACGCATATCTTAAGACCATTTTCTGCTAAATCCTTAAACGACAGATTTCGTGAGGCGATACGAAGATATATTTCCATTCAACTTCAGGAAACATTTCATTTACTCTTCTTGCTTGGTTAAGAGCAGTCTCTTTGATTTTGTCCCTTGCTTCATCAGGATACAGGTGGATATACTCAGGTTTCTCTAAAATTCCCTGGTTGTATCCATATAGACTCTTTACCTCATAATAGTGAGCGACACCGTTTGGCGTGAAAGCAACAGCATCAAGCTCAACACCACCATCTGGAGGAAAAGTTGCTTTCATCCAGACATCAGAGTATCTTCCAGTCTGCTTGTGTATCATAAGTCTAGTCACTAAAGCGTCAAGCACCTCGTCATGAGTCCTTGGAATTTCAGGATTATCCATGGGAAAAGATATGCTTTTTTCCAAATACCACTCAAGAGATTTATCCCCTCCGTTAGGAGGGTGCAATTCAGAACCATATACTTGGAATGTTATGCCGTTGAGCATCTTTGGCACACATCCCATTTTCATATTCAAGAAAAGGTGTATATATACCTTTTCGGTCATTGCACCAATTTATGCAAATCCTTGACCGTCCCGAAAGGTCTTATTTCGTCCGCGATCACAAACACTTCGCAGTTTTTTAGAGATCTATCGTTCAATAGAGGAGAATTGCTCCCAGTCTTCAGAATATTAGCGCCATCTGTTATCGTCGAGAAACTTGGCAACACCAACAATCTTTTACGCTTATAATTTCCGACTAGAAAACACTTGTATTTCTCCCTCCTAACACCATCTGAGAGCAGCACTGCAGGATGTAGATGACCTATGATTATGGTCTTTTGCAGCTCTTCTGGGAGCTTATGGCCGTGGACACACAAGAAATCACCGCTTGACCAAGAATCAAGTAACTCTATACCTAGCTCATCAGTCAGCGGTTTCGTGAGCGTATCATGATTACCTTTCACGACGACAATCTCGACGCGTTTCTTCAAGCGTCTAAGTATCATCTTGATATCTCTCTTCTCCTGCGAGGATATTCTGCCGAATTCGTGCTTGAGGTCTCCGTTTAAAACTAACCGTTCTGCTTCCGTAAGAATTAGCAATTTCTCTAGCTGCTTGAGCATCTTCTTAGCCTGCTCGTAGACGATATTATGGCCCAATGCACGAAGCTGCTGCTCGTAGCCTAGCTGGAGGTCTGCCACCACGATTGTTTTCTCTTTAGGCAAGAACACCGCATTCTCAAATAGAACCAACGTCTCGTCAATAGAGTAAGGTTTCATAAGATTAGAAAAAAAACAGAATAAAAAAAGTTATGCAATTGCCTTAGCCATCACTTTCTTGGCCAGTTTGACTTGCTTCGCGAGCTCCTTGATGCTTTCCGCAAGGAACTCCTTTGTCCTGGAGTTGTCCTGTTCATTCAGGATGTTTCCGCACTCCTG
>JAAOYH010000037.1 GCA_018221245.1 Candidatus Woesearchaeota archaeon | reverse complement strand
CTCGCATTCTTCTTGCCTGGCAATCCTATAACTGGAAACGTGATTCTCGAAGATACAGCTACATGCGGTGCTCTTGGGTGTCTGGAGCTATGTGATGAGGACCCTGATTGTGGTACTGAAGACATGGTGTGTTGTTCAACAGGGTGGGATTCAGGAGTGTGCGACTATAATCATAACTGTGAGACTATAGCTACGTATAGCACCCACCAATCTCTAGAAGAGTACCAAGATACCGTCAGAGAAGAACCATCTCCGATCTCTCTAAATTGGCAGCGTTTCTTCCTGCCTATTTTGGTTATAGGCACGATACTGTTTTATTTTGCCTTCTCCCGTGACGAAAAGTGAACTCGTTTCTGGAATTTATTCGTCCCAAACTCGTAGGAACTGCCGAGAATTTTTTAAATGATGAAAGCTACCCCTCATAAGGGGGTGAAGGAATTTGCACGCCACAAGCGAGCAACATGTTAGGTTGGCCATTGATGTCCCATTACCAAGCCTCGCACGCGAGGAGATTATGGCGAAAGGGACTCGACTGTTAGCCAGGCATATGCAACGATTCGGTTCTGCGGTGCTAAACATACACGTGAAGACTGCAGGAGCGATGTACGAATGTGCTGTGAACCTCTTCACGGATGATGGGAGTTTCCATGCATCTGTTGATGAGTGGAACGTCCTTAAGGGAACTGAGGAGGCACTGGAGACAGTGCACTTACAGATCATCAAGAGGACTGATAAGCGCATGACTGTGAAGGCATAGGTATCCTGAACACGTAGGATGCTCGCCAGTCTACAGAATGTTTGTTTGTTTTCTCGTCCGGAAATTTAGGAAAACATTTTTATGTAGGTATCATTATTGATACCAAGTGCGAGTTACCATGAGGTGGTATTATGAGTTCTAATGTACAGACATCTATCGAGGCTCCGCTACCGAGCCTTGTCAAAGAAGAGATTGAGGAAAGAGCTTCATCGCTCCTCTCGAAACACAACCATCGTTTTGGCTCTGCAGAACTGCAGATTCACGTCAAGACATCCGGAAGAAGACTCGAGTGCTCCGCGAACCTCTTCACAGACCAAGGAAGATACCATACGAACGGAACCGGCTGGAACATACTGGCACTTGTTGGAGATCTACTGAACACATTAGAGACACAGATACTCAAGCGAGAAGCTAAGCGCGCCGCTGTAGAGATATGAGTTCCTTGCAGAAGCTAGAGGCATCCTGTAGAGAGGTCCCAGAGAATTCCACCAAGCCGTGATTGTGTACCACAGCGGTCCCTTTGCCCACCGAAACCTTTTTTGCCGATCCTAGGTCCTCTCCCTCTAATGAAGAGATATCTATCTGTTCTAGCCTCGCCTGGAGCTTCCCGTTGCACGACTTGAGGGAGAACGGTAGTGAGAGATAGGTGTACTTGCCTTTGCATGCGTCGCATGAGGGGTTTGGTGAAACTGAAATATTTTTGGCAGTATCAGAGATAAGGATAAGCTTCTTCTCCACAGTATCACTATTGAGAATCTTCTCTGTCAGCTCTGCCTGCTTAGATGCTATGCCATCTGCAATCCTTGGAATGATGCCCTCCCTGCAATCATCCGCCGCAACCTTGTCTTTTACGACGCATTGCCAGCAGGGACTTCCAACTACTGGAAAGACCATACCTTTCTCCATGCTCCCTGTGCCTATTACTAGGGGCGTACCTGATTTCATGGCAGCGTCGTTCAGCATCATGCGTGATTCAAGAGAGTCTGTCCCATCAACTATGCAGTCGATATCGTCAAGATTGAGATCTGGGGTGAATGGCTCAGGAACTGTCTCAGCATGGCGTAGTTTTTCGGCTGCAGCATCTACCTTGAGCTTCCCTACGTCGTCTTCTGAGTAGAAAGGCTGCTCCTCAAGATTATCCCTCTCGACAGCATCGAAGTCACAGAGCACTAGATCGTGCTCTTGTAGAAGCTCTGCAGTACGTGAGCCTAGCCTGCCTAGGCCGACGATAAGGATCCTTGCCATACTGCTAGAAGATAAATGAGATATAAAAGAAGAATGGAAAAAAAGAAGATTTATGCATTAACTGCCCATTTGCCAGGACCAGATACGCTCAGACTGAAGAGTCCAGCGATGGCTGCCAGATGGAATAGCAAGTTAATCATCCACATAGGGTTGTCTGCCCTGCCTGGAAGAACTACCATAAAGATAGCTCCTGCTAAAACTGCAGCGACTGGCCAGACGGTCCATTCAAGCTTCCAGCCAGCGAGAATCGAGAGACCGAATAGAATCTCGACAAGAGCGAGTAGCCATCCAAGCGCAGCGACTCCCCAGAGCATGTTGACGACCATGTGGCCACCACCTATCATGCCCATGAGCTTATCAAAGCCGGGAAGAACGAACATAAGTCCTAGGACCAGTCTAAGAGCGACGGGACCGTAATCAGATTTATCTACCATTGTTTACCTCCTAAATTGTTTATAGTCGAGCTCCTTTCCGGTGATTTTTAAGAGTTATCCCAAATTCACTAGGCAAAGACCAGATTATGTCTTTCAATAACCGAGACAAACCTTTATATACGCCTCGAGGGCAGAAGAGGCCATGCCGAAGAAGCAGAAGCCAGAAACTCGGAAAGAAGAGCTCATCTATGCGCTCGGACCGCTTCTTCTGTGGTTTATTGCATTACAATTGATACCGCAGCACCAGTGGACAATGTTGTTCTATTCGGGCATGTTTTTCATCATCTTCTTTTTCAGAAGGTTCATCGATTGGCAGGCACCACTGATAGGCTTATACAGGACAAAAGTGGGAATCAAGCTGATGGAACGTTGGGGGAAAGGACATTCCAAACTCATCAAGGTTCTAGGCATCATAGGTGTGGTTGTAGGGTTTATCGGGATGATATTCATCACAGGCATGCTCGTCAAGGGTGTTTGGGACATATTCTTCAGGCCTGGCGCGCCACCAGTAGTAAGCCCTGTTATTCCTGGATTCACAATACCGGGAACCGATCTTAAGATTCCGCTCGTGACAGGATGGCTCGCGCTTTTCATTGTGATAGTGATACACGAGTTCTCTCACGGTGTGGTGAGCAAGGCGTACGGAATCAAGGTGAAATCCTCCGGTCTGCTCGTCTTTGGGCCCATAGGAGGGGCATTCGTAGAACCCGACGAGAAGAAGCTTGAGAAAGAGAGTTCAATGGTCAAGCTCTCCATGTTTGCCGCAGGGCCTTTCAGTAATATCATTTCGGCAGGAGTATTCATAGCAATTATCGGCTTACTCATCTCACCTGCGCTCTCAGGCATGGTTACAACTAACGGTGTGGAGATTGTTTCAACGACACCAGGCCTTCCTGCTGCAGAGGCAGGCATTGCTGATGGGACAGTTATTTCTCACGTCAACGGGGTTCCCGTAGCCACTACAGAAGAGCTTATCCAAGTGTTTGATGGCATTCCTCCTGAGACTGACATAGATGTTGAAACAGTATCTGCGGGAAACTACGCGGTCACTACGACCGAGAATCCAGATGATCCTGATAAGAGCTATCTTGGGGTGAACATCAGAACTAATACTGAGCTCGTGAATACTTCTTTGTGGTTCTCTCTGCTCTACATGTTGCTCTTCTGGATATCTGATATATTCTACTGGACGTTCCTGTTCAGCTTCGGAATAGGTCTTGCGAACCTATTGCCCTTGGGACCTGTTGATGGT